>CAZNXP010000175.1:0-4763 GCA_964576955.1 uncultured Algimonas sp. | reverse complement strand
GAAGATCGCAACGACGCGCCATGACAACACCTATCAGACATGAAAAAAGGCCCACATGAAGTGAGCTTTAAGTTAAGGGCGCGACCTAAGCCCTGACTGAGCTCTCGTCAACCCCGTTTTTACGCTACTATCTCACAGATTTGTAATGTGGTATGGCGGTTTCATTCATACTCCTACCAGAATAAATTTGCCATAAGCCCCTTATGAAAAATGCCTTGAAAACAGCCGGATTTGCGCTTGTCGCTGCCTTTGGTACATTTGCCGCAGCTCAAGTTGCGTCCGCTGACCTGATGCAAAGAGCCGAAAATATAGCGGTTCTCAATGATCAGAATCTGAGTGAAACTCGCTATAACCTATCGCCCCCAGATGCCGACACGACACAAATTCGGATCAAATTAAAGGGTTATGTTTTTGGGATACGCCTCCTCCGTTCTGATATTATCACACAATTTGATCAGACAAATTATGCGACCTATTCGGATGTAAGGTCTTCCGGCATCGCGGCCCTACTCAAAAAACTCGAAATTTGGGCCGTGACCAAAGGCCGCTATGACAGAAATGGCTTTCGGCCAGATTGGCATATCCAGCAAAATACGGATAAGAAAAACCGCCGTGTGGAAATGAATTATAACCGGGCCCAGCAAGATTTAGATATCGCCATTGTTCCGCGCCTTGGCAGCCAAGGCGTACCGCCTGCCTCTAAACACGAGCGCTATAAATCCAATGATACGATCTCAGGCGTTATGCATCTGATGATGATGGGGACAAAAGTGAAGGGTGAGCTCTGCTCAGGACGCGTTCCCTTTTTCGACTCCAAACAACACTATAATCTGAAATTAACACGGGTCGGGACGAAACGCGTAAAATTCGACGGCGGCAAAGACGAAACCATTCATTGCAAAGTCTATTATGAGCCGATTTCAGGCTATGATCCCGAAGATCTGCCAAGCCAAGAAGAGGCAGAAACACCCGTCAATGTCTATTTCAAATATTACGAAGAGGCCGGCATTCATATACCCGTGCGCTTCACCTATAAAATTAGCGGATTTAAAGCGACAATCAAAGCGGATGATATCGAGATTATTGCGCCACGGTCCTCGCTAACGCGGCTTTAGAGGTAATGCGACTTCATTAGTCCCGATGAGGCAAGACCAATCACCGCCAATTGAATACGAATTTCATGGCTAATTCGCTTTAACGCGCGCTCCGAATCACAACAAAGCTAAACCCAATCCAATCCCCGTCTGAAGGGCCGCCGCTAACTTAAAATGGCACCGTTAAATGACCCTATACTCAAGGCTGTCTTGGGCCCGACGAATACGGGTAAGACGCATTATGCCATTGACCGCATGCTCGCCCATAGTTCTGGCGTCATTGGTCTGCCGCTGCGCTTACTGGCCCGCGAGATTTATGACCGCGTTGTCGCGCAGAAAGGCGCTGCCCAAGTCGCATTAATCACGGGTGAAGAAAAAATCATCCCGCCCAAAGCTCGGTTCTACATCTGCACAGTCGAAGCCATGCCTGTGGAGAAGCGCTTCGCCTTTTTAGCCGTGGATGAAGTGCAGCTCATGGCTAATCATGAGCGGGGACATGTTTTCACGGACCGCGTGCTCTATGCGCGCGGATTAGAAGAAACCTTGTTCTTAGGCGCAGAAACCGCGCGAGATGTGCTCGCTACCCTCGTCCCGCGTATCCGTTTTGATCACAGAGAACGCTTTTCAGAGCTGCATTATGATGGTCCTAAAAAACTGACGCGCCTTTCAAAGCGCTCCGTCATCGTGGCATTCAGTGCCGCTGAAGTTTACGCCATTGCCGAGCTTATCCGCAGATATCGCGGCGGCGCAGCCGTTGTTATTGGCGGTCTTTCGCCGCGGACCCGCAATGCCCAAGCCGAGATGTTTCAATCGGGCGAGGTGGACTTCCTCGTCGCGACTGATGCCGTGGGGATGGGGCTGAACCTGGACACAGACCATGTCGCCTTTGCAGGCCTGACGAAATATGACGGGCGGCGGCGGCGATACCTAACCCCTATGGAAGCGGGCCAAATTGCAGGGCGGGCCGGACGATTCCGCAATGACGGGACCTTTGGCACAACGGGCGAGTGCCAAGAAATGGATGAGGAGCTTGTCAAACGCATTGAAGCCCATAATTTCGAACCGCTTCATTATGTCGAATGGCGAAATTCTGATTTAGACTATAGCTCGCTTGAGCATCTCATGGAGAGCTTGCATCAGCCCCGCCCAACAAGCCGCCTGCGCCGCATTAAAGGCGCGGATGATGAAGCCGCGCTGGAGCGGCTGAAAGCGATAGACGAAATCCATGACGCGCTTAAAACCCGCGCACAGGTCAAAATGCTCTGGGATGTGTGCCAAATCCCAGATTTTCGAAATCTCACCATCGATACCCATGTAAAACTCTTACAGGACATCTGGCGTATACTTATGAAAGGCGGCGGTAAATTATCGGACGATTTCATGGCGGCCAAAATTAATCGCTGTGATGAGACCTTTGGCGGTGTGGATGCTTTATCCTCTCGCCTCGCCTTTATTCGAACATGGACCTATTGCGCGTCCAAAGTAAATTGGATGCATAACCCAGAACATTGGATTAATCACGCAAGAGAGGTTGAAGACAGGCTATCAGACGCGCTACACGAAGCTCTAACAGCTCGCTTCGTTGACCGCCGCACAAGAAAGCTGTTAAAAGGCATAGGAGCCGAATTAAATATGAGCGCAACCATAAAAGACACGGGCGAAGTGTTTGTCGATGATGTTCTCATTGGGCGTCTAGATGGGCTCAAATTCACCTCTGATACCAGTGACGGTAATTTAGAAGCCCAAGCTTTAGCAGCCGCAGCGCAACAAGCCGTAGGACCAGAGGTAGACCGCAGGCTCACATCTATCTCATCGGGTACGCACCAGATTTTCACCCTATCAGATATGGGTCAAATTATGTGGGGCGGCATGGCGGTCGGACGCATTGCGCCCAGCGGCTCTGTCTTTTCACCGGATACAGAGCTGATTGGCGGCGAGCTCGGGAAAGCCCCTCTGCGCCAAATGGCAACAGACCGTATGCGGGAGTTTCTGCAAGCGGCCGTCACGGCCCAACTCGCCCCGCTAAAAGCGCTCAAAGATTTAGTGGCAGCAGAAGACACGTTGCCAGCCGCCAAAGGGTTCGGGTATATTTTGCTCGAAAACAACGGCGCTTTAGAACGGCGCGACCATCTACAAACCGTTAGAGCCCTCGATCAAGATGCGCGGCGGCAACTCCGATCCGTGGGTGTCGTCTTCGGTCACTACAACATATATTTACAAGATATGGTCAAACCCAAACCTGCGCGGCTTATCTCGCAACTCGTGGCCTTTGGCGCAGGCGGAGATAAAAAACCTTGGATTCCATTTGCAGGCGTGACCTCCATTAAAAATGAGGGTGAACTGGCGTCTTCCGGGTTTTCGCAGCAAGCTTTGTCGCTCGCAGGATATCGGGCCGTTGGAGGCCGGATTATTCGCTTTGATATATTGAACCGTCTGTCATTCCTCATTCGCCAGGCACAAGATCAATTTAAAACCACAAAAACACCTGAGGCCCGTGGCCTTAAATTCCAAATCATGGCCGAAATGCTCGCGCTTTTAGGCTCGACTTATGAAGATGTGCAGGGCGTTTTGACGGCGCTTGGCTATAAGTCGGAAACGTCAGAGACCCGCTTAACCCGCGCGCCCACGCCCGAAATACCGGAGGCGCCAAAGAGTGAGGCCGCTGCGGCAGAGCCTGTGGCCGCGCCAGAGGCAGCCTCGGCCAAAACTACAGCATCCGAGGCGGAAGCGCCTGAGACAAAACCTTCTGATACGGGTGCACCCACTACAAGCGCTGCAGCAGCCGCGCCCCCTGCCCCGCGCAAGACATATGCTAAAAAACCCCTCACCCTATATAATCACCGAATCACGGATGAAGCTGGTGTCACGACAGAAGTCGAAAACCTAGAATATTGGTTCTTCCCAACGCGCGGCCAAAAAGGCTTTAAACCGAGCGGCCGCGGAAAACCCGCCTTTAATGGGAAGGGTAAAAAAGGACCAAAACCACGTCGAGACGCCCCAAGAAACCCAAAACCGCCGACGCAGAAACAGGTCGAAAACTCGCCTTTTGCGGCCCTTGCGGCACTTAAAAATCCAAAAAAGGATTGATCCCTGCCAAGATCACGCTCCCACACCCAAGTTAAACCTGATCAAATGGAGGCCGACCAAGCCTGCCGATTGGACATATGGCTGTACCGTACGCGCTTGTTGAAAACACGCACCCTGGCCGGGCGTATGATTTCGTCTGGGAAAATTCGAATGACCCGAAATGGTCAGACAAGCCGCATCAAAAAACCCCACACACTTATTCGGCCCGGAGATAGTGTGACCTTCATGCGGGGGACAGAGCTGCTCTCTGTTCGGATGCGGGCGGCTGGCACACGTCGCGGCCCCGCCGTTGAAGCCCAAACCCTGTATGAAAGACTAGAGTAGCAGGTGGTTGACAGTGGCCCTTTGGTCCGCCACATCCCCGCCGCAGCTGTATATTTGGAGCCAATAGCGCATGACCTATATCGTCAAAGACGAATGTATAAAATGCAAGTTCATGGACTGTGTCGAAGTCTGCCCTGTCGACTGTTTCTACGAAGGTGAGAACATGCTCGTCATCCATCCCGATGAGTGCATTGATTGCGGCGTTTGCGAACCCGAATGCCCCGTCGACGCCATCGTTCCAGATACGGAAGATGAACC
>CAZNXP010000174.1:0-4768 GCA_964576955.1 uncultured Algimonas sp. | reverse complement strand
ATTGAGGCCGCAAAGAAGTTTTATACTGAGCTATTCGACGCAGAAGTTCTTGTTGATGTTGGCCGTCTTGCAATGATTGGTAAGGACATCAGCCAGCCAAAGATTGCTGTCTGTGAGCCGTTTGACGGTAATGCACCAAGCGTTGGCAATGGCTCTATGGTCGCGTTCCCAGGCGGCTCTCGCGAAGGCGCTGATGCCCTTTATAACAAAGCTATCTCTCTTGGTGCGACATGCGACGGCAAGCCGGGCTCGCGTATTCCTGATATGTTTTACGGCGGCTATGTCAGAGATGCTGACGGTAATAAGCTTTGCTTCTTCGACTTTAGCTAAGCCCATAATTTCGAAGTGCAGGTCAAGTTCGTCTGCACTTCAATTCCAAATTCTAAAATAAGTTTGAATTAGATGCCCGCAGCTACTTCCGAAGTTCACATACCTAATATGTTAGTTTCCGGCGATCTCACAGCCAAACTTAATTACATCAAACCTGATGCGACAATGACGCCTGAAGTTGTTTATTCGGGCGGGGACGCGCCGCAAAGCTATAATAAAGCCTATGCCTTTATGGATGCACCTATATTTGATGGTCGCCCCGATAGCGAGACATTTCAGATTCACAAACAGGGCTTTCAGCTCGTGACATCTCCGACGAAAGCGAGCGATTTTGACAATCAAAAAAACGTTGAAGGCGCCTATTACGACGAAGTCAAAGCTATCGTCCGAGATGTCACAGGTGCAAATGATGTCTTCGTTTTCGACCATATCGTCAGGTTAGGCGAGGAAAAAAGCCGCCGAAAACCCGCCCATCATGTCCATAATGATTATTCAGAACGCACAGCACATATCCGCGCTGAAGAACGAATTGGCGAAAAACATTTTGCTGAAATGAAGGGCCGCAGGATGATTCAGATCAATGTTTGGCGTCCCTTAGTTGACTGCGTACAGCGCTCGCCCTTGGCATTTTGCGATGCGACAACAATTGAGCCTGCGGATTTAATCCCAACAAATATTCTCTTTCCTGATACGGGACATGTCGGCGAAATTTATGCCTTGCGAAAAAATCCAAGCCAGCGCTGGTCCTATTTTTCTGAAATGACCAAGGACGAAGTGGTTCTGATTAAAGGCTATGATAGCCTGACAGATGGAACGGCGAGGTTCACACCCCACACTGCTTTTGAATATCCGGATCAAGATCCAAATATTGGACCGCGAAAAAGTATCGAAACCCGCACTTTCGCCTTTTATTAGGGCCACTCAGCCCTAGCTCTTTAAAAGCGCTTTAGCCGTCTTCGGCGGGGCGTTTTAATTTTTTAAAAAGCAGAAGTAAGATGAACCCGCCGATGGCGACGATGGGCAAATATTTCTTCGCTTCTTCGCCGGCCACTTCGCCGAGCAGCATAAATAGTCCAAAGGCGATGCTGATGTAAATCAGCGCTGATAAAAAGATAAAGATCGTGAATTTCAGAAAAGACGCCTGAAAAAACCCAGCGGCAATATAGAGCGGAATGCGCGTTCCGGGAATAAAGCGCGCAATCATAATCGATTTGCCGAGGTTGTTCACAATGCTGTCCTGCGCTTTTGCTATCCTCGGGCTTTCCGCATGTTTTCTCGCCCAAGGTTGGGAGATGGCCGCGCGGCCTAGCCAATATTTCCATAAATCACTAATCGTGAGACCAATGGTTATCGCGATAAACATTCCGGCGGGCGTTCCTATCCCGCTCACCGAGGCAGACGCCGCGCCCAAGACAGCCGCATCTTCTTGAATGAAGGGGCCTATCAGAGCGCATAAATAGGCGAACCATTCCGTGTTGAGAAATTTTTCCATCAGCTTGAAGACTCCATGAGGAACTCACCACTTATCCAAAAAAGAGGTGTCTCTAATTCGTTTGATTATTTTTTAAATATGAGCGGTCCAGAGACCAGAAATTCGATTCAATATTTGTCAGGGGCCGCTCCGCAGAGCCAGGTTTTGCACTGGTCGTTATGACTGTAACAACGTCAGACAAGGCGCCGGGATGATTTTTAAAATATCCATGCCCTAGAAAGCCTTTGACGCCTTTGACATTCACAAAGGAGACATTTCGAATATTCCTAAATATCGCCGCCTCTCTTTCGCTTTGTTTTTGCGCCGTCAATTTGCCGAAACGAATACCTTTCATCAAGGTTTGCGCGATACCCAAAGCACTATCACCTTCATTCATATAGATTGTAATTTGCCCAATCGCGGGACCGAATTTCTCGGCAATCAAGCGCTGGGTGACCACACCATAATCCAAATCAGGCGCGGCCATCATCAAGTTTTTGATCTTTAATGTTTTGACGGGGTTTTTACCCGCCGCCCGCGTTTCAATAACGAGCTCGCGCAATGCGGTCGTGGTAATATCTGTGCCGCGGCTATGGGCTAAGATGTGAATATTTTCCACGTCTGGCATGGCCGATAATATCCGAATGGTCTCTTTTAAATGGTAGACTGTATATTCGCCCGACTCTCTATCCGTAAAATATCCGAGCAAATTGCCGGTCCCTGATGGCCATGTATAGGCAATCGGGACGCCGTGCCGCCCTGAAAAATGCCAAACATCATTCAGGTCCAAGACCGCATTTTCAAAAGAGTTATTAAATCCGTGAACATAGAGAATAATATCTTTTTGGTCAGAGCTTTTTAAGCGTGATGAGATTGTTTGCTGCATCGTGGCTATGCTCTGATTATAAGCCCTTTGCTGTTCTGGATCGACAACGATCCCTTCCGGGGTAAAGTTGAAAACAAGGGGCGTTGCTGGGAAACGACTAACTTCATCAAGTTCGTCTACTTCAACCTTAACCTTGGCTCTGCCGGATTGGGTCTGGCTGACCTCGACGAGGTCGCTCCAGGATAAGTCATCATAGCTTATAGCGGCTTCCCCGAAGACCATTGAAGGGGAGCGTCTTTGGTCATAGCCTTGTAATTCGCCGTCATGAATGTGCTGTTGCCTATCCGTCACATAATAAATTTTCGAGGACACGCCTAGCTCACTTGAGGCAATTTTTTGGGCCGGATAGGGGGACTGCGCATAAAGGTTCGGCGTTCCTGCGAGCTTATGAACCGATGAACAGGCTGTGATAAGCGGGAGCAAGACAAGCACCATCATGGTCCGAATACGGAAGAGGCGCGCTATTTTCTCGAAGCAATCTTTAGAAGCGGTCATGGTGTTCTCTCCAACTCTCGTTAGGCTGGATTTCTCTTACCCTTTATTTTCGAAACAACAAAATACAGGACAAGGATAACCAAAGCGACAATCGGCAGATAAATCTTGAGCTTATCGCCCGCAATTTCTCCGAAAATATGAAATAGGCCAAAGGCAATGGTGAGATAGAGCAGCGCTGAGCTAATAACGAAAAATAGGAATTTGGGAAAACTAACAGCGAAAAACCCCGCGCCGACATAAAAGGGAATGCGAACAGCGGACACAAATCGGGCCATATAAAGCGACTTTCCGAGATTGCCTTTTACGCTATCTCCCGCTTTCAATATTTTAGGATTCTCAGCATATTTTCGCGCCCAAGCTCGGCTGGTTGCCGCGCGTCCCAATCCATATTTTAAAGAGGCGCTGACCGTCAAACCTAGGGCGACTAAGAAAAATCCGAGAAATGGATTACCTAACCCGCTGGCGCAGGCCGAGGCGGCGCCAAGAATTGAGACATCCTCTTGCAGAAAAGGAAGCAAAAAGAAGCAAAGATAAAAGCCAATTTGATAGGTTTCAAAAAATTCTATCATGCCGTCCCGCGCGTCTTACGGCCAAGTTTAAACAAGCCGAGGCACGCCAGAACCATCGCCAATGAAAAGAAACATTGGGGTATGCCAAAAGCGCCCGGCGGACAGGTTTGTCCTTTGACTATTTCTAAGCTCACCCCGATAAGGGCGAGAAGAAAAACGGGGGTCCATCCCAGAAAAAAGGCGGGTTTTGAGAACTTCTTGCTCAAGAATATGCCAGCTAAGAGCACGAGCAGATATCCCAAAAATACGATAATACAGGCGGGGATAGGCCCGGCCATTGGACAGACTTCGCCGTGTTGCAAATGCTCGACAGTGAGCCGTCCCCCTGCGAATGTTCCCAATCCTGCCAGCGCGATGAGTACAAAGCGGGCAGCCGTCTGAATTGCGGGCTTCACGAGGCCGTAACTTCTACCGGGCTGTCTTTACGTTTCACAAACATGGCCAGCGCAAAGACGATAAAATGTGCGGCATTCATGGCTACAGGTAAGACGTAAAGCCCAATTTTGGTTTTAAAGAAATAAAGTGCAAACATTGTAGCGAGTAAAACAATCGGGCTGAAAATTGCCATCCATTTCGGAAAGGCTGACTTTCCGCTCAAAATGAGCTTTATCCAAAGGATTGAAACAAGCAACATGGCCACACGTAAGACATTGACGAAAGGCTCATTATGTTCGGAAAATAACGCCAACAGCGGCTTTAAGTCTTGTCCCGCAGCAATTTCATGCACCGTCGAAGCGATGAAGAACCGTTGCCCAATCCAAGCTGTCCCGACGGCAAAGGCATAAGCACCAATGAGGAAAAAGGCCTTGGCTTGGTTCGGACCTGCAGGTTCTAATTTTTTTGAAAGATGCCAATAGCCTAAAATATAGAGCGGCGCAGCGAGCACGGATAGAAAATGCCCAAAGCTTAAGCGGCTCGCAGAGACATCATTAAAGAAGAGGTATTCTGTTGCATCTTCGATTCCGCCATTGGGGGTGAATTGCAAAGAGAACTCACCAATACCGACAAGGATAGCGC
>CAZNXP010000173.1:0-4793 GCA_964576955.1 uncultured Algimonas sp. | reverse complement strand
CCGGGAAGACGCGAAATACTTAAATTTATATCCGCACCAGCCTGACTATAACCTTCGACTAAAGACGCATCGAGCGCGTAGCTCTCTCCTGGTTCCAAGGCTTCAATATGACGGCGGGTCACAGGACGATAAGGCGACCTGACCTCGATAGGGTAGGATGAGCTTATATCATATTTTTTCGGTCCAGAGATATCTGTCGAAATGTCATAAATCCCAATATCAGAGGCATTGAGTTGGAACCCTATTTGATCCCGTGTTCCGGGCGGCAAGTCGAAGCTCGATTGATTTGCCTCCATCAAGCCGTCGCCTTTTACAGCCGCGCGGTAGACGCCTGAAGCACCGTCAATATTATCGAGTGATAGGGTAGCGACGGCTTGATCGCCTGGTGCAAGAAATCTTGGCAGGGCTAAGTTTGCAGGCACAGCATCGCGAACTTTCAAAGGTTGTGACGCGCTGCCTATCGCCGTCTTCGTCCACGCCGTCGCCATGAGCCGTAGCTCACCATTAAAATCTGGAAGCTTGAATGAAACGACAGCTTTGCCATTTTTAAATGTAACGGGTCCTTCGAAAAGCGCGACAGTCTGTGTGGGAACAACGGATAGACCTGCCCCGCCAATAGAATCCCCCCCACTGCGGGTCGGGCCATTGGCCGCATAGGGATTGAGCAAACGGCTGTAATCATCGTGAATATCTATTGCGAATGCCTTTTTCGAGAAAAACGCCTGCGGTGCATCGGGCGCGTCGAAATCCGTTAGCGCTAAAATCCCTTCGTCTACAGCGGCGAAGCTCACCCAAGCTTTTTCAGTCTTCTTTCCTCCCGTAAGCGTAATCGGAATATCTATCGTGGATCGAGGTTTCACGCGCTCATCAATATCGAGCGCAATATCCAACGTCTGAGAGGAACGGTCCAAGGCAATATGGGTGAGGCCCACCGCGCGTCTTACGCCCTGTCGTTTCTTTTCATCCAAGGCTGTGTAAAGGGTCACCATCGCATAGATATCATGGCCCCAGTCAGGGTCGTAAGGGATACGAACAGAAGACGCGCCTTCGGGAATTTCAATGGTTCGAACAGACCGCACGGTATGATCTGCAATCACAATATCCCCTCTCCCTGCATAAGGAGATTTGAGATTTAGCGTTAGAGACCCATTTGGCTCGCTCGGAATATCTGTTGCGCCGACGAGTATCCTGTCGGGCGCATCACTATCGCTATCTCCCCAATTTGACCAGCCGACGCCAAAGCGGAAAGACGCGGTTTCACCTGTCTTTGTTTTGACATCGAAGCGGTAGCGGCCCCAGTTCAACGACTCCGACCAAATTGCGGGCGCGTCGGCTGTTATCGCCAATTCACCCGTAGATACGAGATAATCATTCGTCCGATTGCGATATTGCCAGCGGTTACGATGACGATACCACCGATAGTTACGGTCCTCCCGAATTAAGCTCCATGACACCTCGGACTCTATGCGGTCTCCTGAACCTGCAAGCGAGATAAGCTGGATAGGCGCAGGCTTAAGTCTTTCTGCCCGCTCGCCAAATGTGGACTTAAATCCAATATATTTGGCTTTATCGCGAATTGGTATGAAGACATTTTCGCGGACAAAACGTCCGCCCGGCTCCGACACCCCGCCAATAAAGGAGGCACGAAGTGGAAAAGAAGAGGTCGTATCAGATTTTCCGAGCTTTACTTTCGCTAAGGCTTGCCCAGTCTCATCCGTTGCCGCAATTTTCACATCAATCAAGCGCTCTCTGAAAGTTTCCGTCACATCGCCAAACCGATAATCCTTGAATTCCGGAAAGGGATTGGGGTCACGCTGCACCCGTACTTCGGCTTCAGTATTGAGATCAGAGCCCGGCGCGCCATAAAAAAATTGCGCATCTAAAGTTATTTCGCGGGTCTCATCTGCCGATAGAACAGGTTGCTCTTCGGGTTTCAAAAACAATCTTAAACGCTGCGGAACAAAATCTTCGACGGAGATTGTTTTGATTATTTTGGAGTCTGTGCCTTCGACAGCGATATCAAGCGACCAGACGCCCCGAGCAGCTTGAGCCGGTAAGTCGATTGTCTCCACATATCCGCCCATAACATCATCAGAGAGGGTTCTTTCTTGCTCGACAACGCCGTCAGGCCGGATAAGTTTCAAAGTTAAATTGCGCCCTTCAATGGCCACAGCATTGGAATCGCGAAGTAAGGTTGTGAGCTGAATAGATTGTCCGGGGCGATAAATCCCGCGGTCAGTAAAGGCGTAAAGGTCAAATGGGCCGATGACATTTCGTCCGCGCACATCCATGGCGGATAAATCAAGCGGCGCGCGCGACATGTCCAACACGGCATAGTCACCATCTGCGCCGTAAGCCATAATCATCCGTGCCGCTAATGGACCTTCGCCCGACAACAAAGCTCGGTCGAAAACGGCCCGCCCATTGCTATCCGTAATAACTTCGGCAAGAATCTCATTATTCGCTGCGACAAGGTCTAATCGCACCCCAGTCTTAAGCCTAGCCGATTGAATGGAACGCACGGAAACATGAAGTTCATCCGACCCTTGATAGGTCGTAAGCGCCATATCCGTCGAAATTAGCCATCTTAGAGCTTTGGCGCGGCGGTGGGTGGTTTCACCTTCAACAATATTTTCGGCGACCAAGATAAAGGCGCCCAATCCTTTATCGCCAATCTTATCCAGTAGATCGAAAGGCGTTTGCACAATTTCATTTCGGTTGGGTTCGATCTCTAAGGTTCCAGACCAGACTTCCGTTCTACGCGAGTAGGCGTCATAGGTCGTGACATAGTCATCAGCCGTGCCGCTCTCTCCGCTATCAGGTGAATGTTGCGACAAAATGCGATCATTGACGCGGAATAGCTTGAGAGAAAGCTTGTCAACATTGACGGTCTTTAAAACAAGCCGCGCGCCCTTGGTTTCAGGTAATATAATGCCATCGCCTACAAATCCGACAAAGGCGGGTTTGTCTTCAAAAGTAAGCGTCAACGTTACTTTACGGGCGAGCTTTGCGCCATTATCAGCCTCTAGCCCTTTTAAAACCTCAACTTCATAGCTGCGGCCATAGTTCAGGCCCAGCAAACATAATTGCGCCCCCTTTGCATCAACCGAAAAAGGTATTTTTGGCGAGATACGAATAAAAGGCTTAAGGTCTGATTCTTTGATCTCATCGAATTTTGCGTTGAACTCTATACAGGCTTGAATATCGCCAGACGGGTCCTGCGTTAGCAAAGAGAGGTATCGCAAGGGGTCCGGCGTTGGCGGTGTTACCTCTTCTTCGGGTTCGAGTTTTTCCTCTTCAATAGGTTTGGCTGGAACCTCTATTGGCTTTCTTTCGGGTAACGCCCTAACGGATGGTTCAACTTGAACCTGGACCGGTTTGGATTTTTGAGCGATCCTAACTTGATCCTGTGAATTCGGCGACGGGAAAAGTTTATATCCTAAAAATCCAGCAAAAATGAATAAGACAATACCGATCAGGAATTTGGCTGATGTAGACTTCATGAGGTCCTCGCTGCAATGTTGCAAGGACAGCTATAGATGATTCGTGACTAGATTAGGGCCAAGTTAGGACGCGATTGTGTTTATTTAGGCGACCAACTGACGGGAGATAATCTCGAGCAGGACTTTCTTTTCCACTAAATTTCATACTTATTTTACGGCGTTTTCTAACGCTTCTGAAAGACAGCTCGATTATAAATGTTTTCACGGGGATAAAACCCGACTAACTTTGGGAACTAAAATGTCTTTAAAAAAACTTGCTTTAGTGGGCGGCATGACTGCTTCACTTATGGCCGGAACGGCGTATGCGTCCGTTATCGACCGTCCTTTCTTCCAAGTCTTGGGAGTTGTTGTTGTTTGGGGTGCTGACGGAAACGCAGCCGGTGCCAATGCACCTGTCGTCTCTGACTTCGTATTACTTACAGAAGGCTCTGGAAATGCTGGCGCTGACCTTATCGGCGGAACAGCTCAAGATACTTTCACTGTACTTACAGGATCACTTTCTCCTATCGCCGCTGGCGAAGCTGGAAGCGCAGCTGTTGTTGACCCAGTGACTGGCCGTACATCTGGCGCGTCTGGCGTTACAGAAGGTACTGGTGCTGGTTCTCTTGCTGGCGTTCTCGACGCGACTGACTCACTTGCTGCATTCGGCATCGACGCTAACACTGACGTCGACGGACTTGTCAATCAGCACACAAGCAGCTTCTATGTTGCTTCTAACGCTGCATTCGACATTTATGCCAAGGCTGAAAACCTTGTAGGCACAGGTGACTTCGACACAACAGTTGCTAGCCCAACTGTCGGATATGATGATATCTCACTCAGCATGGCTGTTGTCGCTGGAACATCAACAACTGACGGAATCATCACTTTCGGTGCCAATTCTCAAAATCCTGGTGATTTCGTGAATGGTGTTGAGACAGCTGCTGGCGAAGGCCTAGACAGCATGACTGGTGCAAATGGCTTGAAAGTGTTTGACGGCACTCAGCGTACAGCTGCATCTGTTGGATCTTTGGCTCAGCAATCTGTTCGTTTCGACAACACCTATACATTCGGTGACGGAACTGGATACGACCTTTCATTGGGTGCTGGTAGCCTGACGGCTGACGTTACCTACACAATCTTCGTTCCATAGGTTCGAATAGGCAAAGCGTTCACGCACGCTTTTTCCAAAGGACAGGCTGCATCTTCGGATGCGGCCTTTTCTTTTGCCTAAAGACGTCGCTTATGAAGAAGACCGCAAGCGGCGCATTTCATCATCATATTCCCAGCGGGAAATCTCGCTTAAAACGC
>CAZNXP010000172.1:0-4830 GCA_964576955.1 uncultured Algimonas sp. | reverse complement strand
CATGAAGAAATGCGGATGTCGAACTCGCTGATTATGGGTATGGGCGACATGACGAAATTGCCGGCAGGCGGCGCGCTCGCCGTAGACCGTAATGCCTTTTCCGATGCGATCACAACCATCTTGCGCGCGCATCCTTTGGTCACGGTTGAATATGGCGAAGTTAAAGGCCTGCCGCCCAAATCATGGGGTAATACGATTATCGCAACAGGCCCCCTCACCGCGCCTTCACTCGCCAATGCCATTTTAGAAGAAACGGGCGAAGATAGCCTCGCCTTTTTCGATGCCATTGCGCCGATTATCTATAAGGACTCCATCGATTTCGATATTGCGTGGATGCAATCACGCTACGACAAAAAAGGCCCAGGCGGAGATGGGGCGGATTACATCAACTGCCCACTCGATAAAAAGCAATATGAGACATTCATCGAGGCGTTGGTCAATTCCGATAAAACAGAATTCAAAGACTTCGAAAAAGACACGCCTTATTTTGAGAGCTGCCTCCCGATTGAAGTCATGGCCGAGCGCGGGGCGGAGACACTGCGCTGGGGGCCGATGAAACCTGTTGGCCTCACCAACCCACATAACCCAACCGTCAAAGCCCATGCCATTGTGCAGCTGCGTCAGGATAATGCGCTCGGCACGCTTTATAATATGGTCGGATTTCAGACGAAGATGAAATATGGCGCGCAGACCGAAATCCTGCGCACTATCCCCGGATTGGAAAAGGCCGTCTTTGCGCGGCTTGGCGGCATTCACCGCAATACATTTATCAACTCGCCCGTGTTGCTGAACAAGAAACTTCAACTCAAATCCAGACCTGACCTGCGCTTTGCGGGACAGATTATGGGCGTTGAAGGCTATGTCGAAAGCGCGGCGCTTGGCCTGATTACGGGACGTATGGCGGCGGCTCAAGCCCGCGGACAAGATTATGCTGTGCCGCCTCTGACAACTGCCCTTGGGTCATTGGTCGAACATGTTACGGGCGGGTTTATGACGGGACCCAAAGCCAAGTTCCAACCGATGAATGTGAACTTCGGCCTCTTCCCGCCGATTGAAGGCGAGATTATCTATCCAAAGAAAGATGGTAAGCGGCGACGCGGAAAAGACAAAACCCGCTACCGCAAAAGTCTCCTCGCAGCGCGGGCGTTGGAAGATATTCGACCTTGGGCAGCGGGTTAATTCGGAACGATGAAAACGGGCGAGACGACGGCTCTAGTTAGGTCTTCATTTTCAAATTCCAATTCTCCTCCTAAGAGGTAAAACTCAACATTTATTCCATTCTGGCTTATCACCGATATTGGCATCCTGTCTCCAAGACCTTCTACTTCAGATGGAGTTCCCACTATCGTCTTAAAATCAACAGTAACGACTTCATTACCAAGAGTATAAGTGACCTCGAACCCTCTGCCGCGAGACACATTTTCAAATTTACTGTCAAAGCGCGATTCTGGATTCAAATAGATTCGACTTGTGAAATACATGCGTGAGGCCGCCTCTATATCTAAGCTGGTCACCTTAGGGATATCCATTTTTTTGCGATTAATGACCTCGCCATTCACGATTTCGCCCAACCCTAGCGATGTAAATAGGTTTTCTGCGTTATTCCCTCTAACCCACCCCGGCATTTTTTGGTCTGGTACGAGTGCATTAAAACGGCGCTTATCTTCAGTCGTAATAAAATATTCTATACTGCCACGATATCGTTGCGCGACATCATTATTGTCTTTGATATCCTCTGGCGTCAAAGATTCGAACTTAGCCTTCGCAATTTTGCCTCTTCGAAGCTGACTTTCTGAGGATATAAACCCAGCGCCGAACGCGCCGAAAATAAGCAAGCCCGCCGCTAATACCGTTGGAATCCTAATGTCGCGTTTCACCTTTGGCATGAGTATGAACCAGAGCGATTGGACGGCGGCCCATATCACAACCAAAACCAAGAAAACTCTGATAGGCGTGAAGCCATAGTCGTGAACGCGGGCAAAAACACCGACACCTAGTAGAACAGCAGCAGGTAGCATAATCCAATGCCAAGCCGCGCGGTAGAAGCGAACAAAGCCGCTCTCTTTCAAGACTTTCGGCTCCAACATTAACCAGACCAGCATGCCAACACCGATGAAAGGCGAAACTAGTGTGGCGATTTCACCTTTGGGTAAGTCCCATTGCACCAGAACTTTGGCGCCATAAGCCAGCACAATCAGCGCATAAATAATTACAAGCGGAGCAAGCATCCAAGTCCCGAGAAAAGACAAGGCCCTCGCCTCAAAGCTAAGCTCTGTGACATCTTCCGCTTCGCCAAAACGCGGCAAAGTACCAAGCCAATAAACGGGGGCAAGAAACGCGAGCCCTACAGGCAAAATCGTCTCCACTGTTAATTTATCGAGGTTCACACCAAACAAAGCTCGGACGGCTTCTGAAATCACAACCATGCCAAGCGTGAAGATAACGCAGCCGACCGCTGCAAAGAGCGCACCTGTCCAGAGTTTTTGCGTAAAATTCCAAACATTGCGGTCTTGGCGACCCATACGCCATGCGGCCGCATTGCCGAGACCTAATATGACCGCGCCAATCGCCATGACAAAATTAAAATTCAGAGCTTTAGAAAAATAACATAGACAGAATGCGATCGCAGCTAAGGCAAGGCCAATAATGATAGCGATCGAATCCGTTCCTTGGCGGGATTCAGCACAAAGTTTTACAGTAACCGCAACATATCCCGCTAGAATGAAGCCCGAATAAACAAAAATATCGTCGCGACTAGATGTGAGGTTAAAATGATTATCGGCAATTATCCAGAGTGCGAAAATTGCCATCACCGCGACAGCGACAGGAAAGCGACGTACGACCTCTGCGAAATCGGGTAACCGTCCGCCCATGCGTTTTATCCAGCTCATATAACCCCCTCACGGTCAGTCTTAAACCAACCTGCGGGTGAGCTAGATTATCGTCAACTTTAAAAGTTCGAAAAAGGTCTTAAAAAGACGTTTTACGGCCCCAGTTGGGGCCGTAATTTATCACTCAAACGGCCTTAGAAACGGCGAGAATAAGCTAACGATATAATATCCGTATCATCCAGCCGCGTGTAATCTGCGCGAATTCCGTCGTTTTCTGTCAAATTATATTGGCCGCCAACTCCGTAAGCAAAACCTGATTCACTCACACTATCTGACGCCGTCGCTGTAAATCCTCCAGCCATTCCAACGGCGGTTCCATCTGCCGTTGCTTCGCCATATCCGACGCGGGCGAAGATATCGAATTGATCGGAAACTGGGAAAATACCGCGCGCAAAGCCGATGTAATAATTGTCCACATCTAAAGAGACATTCGTGTCTACATTTACGGGCGTACCTAATACATCAACTGGGACGACGCGGTCAAAATCATCACCACCTAGACCAAATCCAAGTTCACCTTCAATCGCGAAATAATCATTGAGTCGATATCCAAGACGGCCCGTTATCATCGTAATGTCAGCATCTTCTGTACCCAAATCAAGTTGTTGGTCCGCGACCTCTAAGCCCGAAAGGTCTAATTCAGTCGACAGAAGTGTGCCGCCAATTGTCGCATAAACACCATCCTTATCATTAGCTGACGCTGATGCAGCGGTGAGTACAGACAGAGCCAAGACGATGCTGGCTGTTGCAGGTTTAAACATTGTGATTCCCCCAATTTAGATACGCCTTAACCACTGTTAGGGAAAACTATCTGTACGTAGTTTGAATGTAGGTTTCGTAATGTTTGAGCCCAACCTATATCTTCCCGCGCAAGCCTGCTACCAAAAGGCAATATTGTTTAGCCAGCGGCTCATAATTCACGCTTTGAGTCTTTGGTTCAAATCCGGTGCGCGTCATTCGCACCAGAAATTTCGGCACCAAAGCCGTATAGGCAATAGCAGGAAAAATGCGGCTTTCGACCTTGCCTTTGGCTGAGGCATAGCTGTCTGCCGCCGCCGCAACCAAATCTTCAAATCCGAGGTTTTGCAAAATGCGGTCATGATAATAACGATAGGAGCGGGCGAGCCCTGTCAGGCCCCAGGCTTCGCCTGCCTGCACCAGACGATCATCAGGCGTCCCGCCCAATAGTTTCACCGCGATTTGCAGGAGTTGCCCTGAGGTCTGCCGCGCATACTCGCGCGCATCATCCGTATCTTTAAATGGCTGCGGGTCTAGGTCTCGCGCGCGTCCGTCGATTAAACGATCAATCCAGAATCGCGGCATCTCTGTTCGCAGGAGCAATTCGGCAAGCGGCGTCGAAATTTCATGACGACGCACCTCTCGGCCCGAATAAATCTCGTCCACAGCTTCGCGCCACCACTCATAGCGAATTTGACCCAGCATAGGCTCAGACGTCACATCAGGGACTTTCGACAACTCATAATGAAAAGCATAGAGAATCAGCAAATCCCGCCGCCCCTGCGCATCAGCCATTAAGGCGGCGCGAAACCGGTCCGGATCTGCCTTTTTCAAGGCCTCGCGTGTCATTGTGTTGAGGTCAGCCATACTCACCATTAGAATTTCTCAGAATGGTGTCTTTGCGCGGCTTGCCCCGCTTTGGCAATCTGCTTATGCCAGTACCTACGAGAATTTTAACCGAGAAACAAAAGGACGTTTTATGACACGTACTCTTCTAACAGGATTGGCGGCCCTCTCGCTCGCCGCACCTGCCGCCGCACATACTGGCGCGCATGGTAAAAGCGTTTTTACAGAAATCATCCATTGGCTGTCTAGCCCCGTGCATAGCGCAGGCACGCTCATCGCAGCAGCCATACTCGTTGCGAGCGTCACTTATATTCGCCGCCGCAAAGCTTAGGAGACGATAAACATGTTACATTCA
>CAZNXP010000171.1:0-4831 GCA_964576955.1 uncultured Algimonas sp. | reverse complement strand
TGCGCGTCGGTCAGGGCTGTTATTTCAGCGGTCGAAATTCCAGATTGATTATCTAAGGCCTCAAGGAAGGCAAAAATCGTGGTAAAGGCTTCGGTATTTGTATAAGCTGGGTCTGTAAAGGCTCCATATATAGGACCTAGACCAAAGCTGGCCGTATCCGCACCATCATCATCATCATCAAATAGGTCATATAGGATTGATTGCACAGAAGCTTCTGAGAACCAGCCCGTCGAAACAAATGTATTAGATTCAACATTAAAGCTAAAGCCGGTGGACTGCTGATTGCCAGAACTATCCCGATAAAATGGATCATCTAAAATCATGCCGGACAATGCATTGCCCCAACCTTCGCCAAAGGCAACGCGGGGGTCTAAACGGTCACTTAAGGTATGCGGCCCGCCAATTGAATCCGCACGGCTGAGCTGATTTTCAAAATAATGCCCAAATTCATGAACAACGACATGGACATCAAATTCATCCGTATCTGCATTTTCATCACCAAGAATACGAATAACCGGGATACCATTTGCCACAGTGAATGAAGAGGTTCCAATTTGACCATCGGAGACATCGCCGTTCTCTGATCTGTTACGTGTACTCCATAGAATATCAAACGCTGGGAAGCCGACACTACTATCGACTTCAATGAAATCCTCTAATGTACCCAAAATAGTATCTAGTAATGCGAAAGGCGCGGCAGCACGTTGGCCAGTATAGCTAGACCCGCCCCAACCCGAATCTGCATTGAGATCCCGGGTTTGACCACCGTTTGGAACCTCAGCTAACGCGCCTTGAATAGCGTATATCGAGTTCCCAGAGGTGTTATCAAGAACCTGCATATCAATTAAATTTGGCGCAGATTGTTGTACTTCAGAGCGCACACGAACCCGAACCTCCGTCCCTGAAACAACGTCAAAGCTGTATGCACCGCTATCATCTGAAACGGTGCTTTCGATGACGGCACCTGATGCATCAAGCAAATCTACAGGGGCTTGACGGATTGGCATTTGAACGATGCCATTAAAGTTAAGGCCATTCGTGCTCGGGTTTAAGGGCACACGATCATAAGTGAGAGATCCAGACACCGTTACGCTCGATGAAACAGGGGCTGGCGTCATGGAGACTGTCAAAGTCGCTGTGCCCTCATTTCCAGCCGCGTCAATTGCGGTTGCGGTACACACACTTTCTGTCGTCTCTGTCACCGTTGCAGCGGTGAAAACATTCGTCGCAACATCAAAGCTACCACCATTTGTACAAGTAACCGTTGCGGTCGCATTTTCTGTCACCGTCAAAGTGGCGTTACCCGTCGTGCCTGATGTTACAATCAATGTAGCCGGCGTAAACGTCAGAACTGGAGCTGTCGTATCAGGCGTCATGGTGACAGTTAAAGTCGCAGAACCTTGATTTCCTGCCGCATCACTCGCAGTTGCCGTACAAATACTCTCAGTGTTCGCCGTAACAGCAGCAGCCGTAAAGATATTCGTCGCGACGTTAAATGTACCGTCATTGGTACAGGTAACGGTCGGTCCACTCGTAATGGCGACATTATCGGTCGCCGTAAGAATTGAACTCCCTGTCATCAAAGACTCAACACTCAAACTATCTGGACTAAAGGAAACGGCGGGCGCTGTCGTATCCGGTGGTGGTGGTGGCGGTGGAGTGGTGGTGGTTCCACCGCTACTCCCTCCGCCGCCACAGGCTGACAAAAGCAGCGCTGATGCGAGTGAAAGTGCTGGAAGATAAGATGTTTTAAAATAGGTCACATCGCAGCGCTACAACACAACAGGTTAAAAATTAAATGATATTTTCGTCATCCAAAACATAGTTAGCTTACATTCATTATTGCTAACAAAAGCCCCCTTATAGTGCCCAAAACTAGCAAAAATACAATTTAAAATTACACTAGCATATATTAACCGCCATTATAACGACCCAATTTGAATACAACATCCACGCTCAATTCGTCACAAACCGCCTCTAAAACCCCAAAACCTCGACATTGATATCCCGAGAATCGAGAAAATCAGACTTGACGACAGCCCTGATTCCACTCTATCGGGCCCGCGGGCCCCGTCTCCCCACTGAGGCGAAACTCTAAAGGTGTACAAAAACGCACCATAGGAGACATTGTGACTACTCTGACTAAGCCGGCCGTGCGCCCGGCCGATCCCCGTTTTTCTGCTGGACCAACACGTAAGCGCCCTGGCTGGTCGCTAGACGCGCTCTCTGATGCTGCCCTTGGCCGCTCTCACCGTTCAGCGCTTGGCAAAGCAAAACTTAAAGAGGTCATCGACCTCACCCGTGAAATTTTACAAGTGCCTGATGATTTCCGCATCGGTATTGTTCCCGCCTCAGACACAGGCGCAGTCGAAATGGCCATGTGGTCCATGCTCGGGCCAAAACCTGTCATGGTCGCGGCTTGGGAAAATTTCGGTCAGGCGTGGGTCACGGATGCTGACAAGCAGCTTCCGCTGGACGACCTTACCCTGCTGACCGCCGATTATGGCAAGCTGCCTGATTTCTCCGCCTATGACGGAACTCAAGATCTCGTCTTCACCGCGAATGGGACAACATCAGGCGTCAAAGTCGCCGATTATGGCTTCATCCCAGATGACCGCGAAGGCGTGACCATTTGCGACGCGACCTCTGCCGTTTACGCACAGGACCTGCCTTGGAACAAACTCGATGTCGTGACCTACTCTTGGCAGAAAGTCATGGGCGGTGAAGCGGCGCATGGGATGATTATTCTTTCCCCCCATGCTGTGGCTCGTCTTGAAAGCTATAACCCGCCTTGGCCTCTACCTAAAATTTTCCGCATGACCAAAGGCGGAAAAATCAATGAAGGCATTTTCCAAGGCTCTACGATTAACACACCGTCCCTGCTCTGCGCCGAAGATCATTTGGACGCGCTAAAATGGGCCAAAGCCAATGGCGGCCTACAAGGCATGCATGACCGCGCCGACGCCAATGCCCTTGCGATTTGGAAGTGGCTAGACACGCGCGACTGGATTGCGAATCTCGCGGAAAATGAGGCCGAGCGCTCCAATACAGGCGTCTGCCTGAAAATTGTCGACCCGCGCGTTGCCGCTATGCCGAAAGACGAACAAGCCGCCTTCGCAAAATCCATCGTCACACTTCTCGGCGAGGAAAATGTGGCCGTTGATTTCGGCGCTTACCGCACGGCTCCTCCGGGCTTCCGCCTTTGGGTCTCTGGCCTATGTGAACTGAGCGACGTTGAAGCGCTTCTCCCTTGGCTCGACTGGGCCTTTGAAACCAAAATTCAGGAGCTAACCCATGCCTAAGGTCCTTATTGCCGATAAAATGTCTCCTGCCGCAACGCAGGTTTTCAAACAACGCGGCGTCGATGTTGACGTCATCACAGGTCTTTCAAAAGAAGAGCTCTTTAAAATCATTCCTGAGTATGACGGGCTCGCCGTTCGTTCCTCTACGCGCCCTGATGCTGAGATTATCGCGCAAGCGAAAAACCTCAAAGTCATTGGCCGCGCCGGTATCGGTGTCGACAATATCGACATTAAAGCCGCAACAGACCGCGGCGTTGTCGTGATGAACACGCCCTTTGGCAATGCGATTACAACGGCAGAACATGCAATTGCCATGCTCTTCGCTGCGGCGCGTCAAATCCCAGCGGCTTCTGCGCGCACACAAAATGGCGAATGGCCAAAGTCAGATTTCAAAGGCGTTGAGTTATTTAACAAAACACTCGGCCTGATTGGCTGCGGGAACATCGGCACATTGGTGGCGGAACGCGCCCAAGGCCTAAAGATGAAAGTCATCGCTTATGACCCATATCTCACCGAAGAACGCGCCATCAAACTTGGCGTCGAAAAAGTCGAATTAGATGACCTATTCCAACGCGCGGATGCCATCACACTTCACACGCCGCTCGTCGAAAGTACAAAAGGTATCGTGTCGCGCGAGCGCCTAGGCATGACCAAGAAAGGCATCATCATCGTAAACTGCGCGCGCGGCGGATTGGTTGACGAAGAAGCTTTGAAAGACGCCTTAGACGCTGGACATGTCCGCGCGGCAGCGCTTGATGTGTTTGCAGTCGAACCGGCGAAATCTCATCCCTTATTTGGCACGCCCAACTTTATCGCGACGCCGCATTTGGGAGCCTCGACTTTGGAAGCCCAGGAAAATGTTGCAGTTCAAGTCGCCGAACAAATGGCGGATTATCTTCTAACCGGCGCGGTTTCCAATGCGCTGAACACGCCGTCTATTTCAGCCGAAGAAGCGCCGCGCCTTAAGCCGTGGGTCGACCTTGCCGATAAGCTCGGCCGCCTTATGGGACAGCTTCTACATGAGCCCGTCAAAGGCGTTGAGCTCACGTTTAAAGGCGGCATCACTGAGCTCAATACAAATCCAATGTCAGCGGCCGCTCTTGCGGGCCTTTTGAAAAACGCCATGCCGGAAGCCAATATGGTTTCTGCGCCCTCTCTTGCAAAAGAGCGCGGTATCGAAATCAAAGAAAGCTATGTCGACGAAGCCGAGCGCGCTGAAAGCCTCATCCGCATTTTAGTCGAGACATCCAAGCGTAAATTCGCGATTGTCGGAACTATCTATCGCGGCGAGCCGCGCATTGTGCGCCTCTTCGGGGTTCAGATGGACGCAGCCTTCTCGCCAAACATGATCTATGTTCGCAATGAAGATAAACCGGGCTTCATCGGCGAACTCGGCGGCGTACTTGGCAAAAACAAAGTCAATATCGCAACATTCTCTCTTGGGCGCATGTCTCAAGGCGGCGAAGCCGTTTGCCTCGTGAGCGTTGACGGACAAGTCTCCGACAAAGTTGCGGATGAAATCAAAGCCA
>CAZNXP010000170.1:0-4835 GCA_964576955.1 uncultured Algimonas sp. | reverse complement strand
CAGCATTTGGACATTACCTACCGCGCCCTCACCGTCGCCAGCCCCGATAAAGAAAACGCCATCATCAATGTGCTGCGCTATTATAATGCGAAAAACGCCATTGTCTTTGGCGACACACGCGTTGCCGTAAACCGCATGACCCAGCGATTTAATAATCGCGGGTTTTCTGTTGTCGCGCTCTCCGGCGAGCTGTCTCAAGCCGAACGCAGTAATGCGCTGCAAGCCTTACGTGATGGCCGTGCACAAGTTTGTATTGCGACTGACGTTGCCGCGCGCGGGTTAGATTTACCAGATTTGGACCTTGTCATTCACGCCGATGTGCCGCGTAACCGCGAAGCCTTGCTCCACCGTTCTGGCCGCACGGGACGCGCTGGACGTAAAGGCGTCTCAGCCTTGATTATTGCGCCGAACCGCCGCCGGAATGCCGAGCGCCTGTTACGCGATGCCAAAATCACAGCCGAATGGGGCGAAGCGCCCAGCGCGGATATGATTATCGAGAAAGATAATGAACGCCTCCTCGCCAATATGACGCTGGACGGAGATGTGACAGAGGACGAGCGCACCATGGTTGCGCGCCTTCTAAAAGCGCATTCATCCGAACATATCGCCACGGCCTTTATCCGCGAAGTTCGCAAAGGCCAATCTGCGCCCGAAGACCTGCTGCCGTCCAATTATAAGCCGAGCAAAGACGAGCGCGGCGGACGGGAGGAGCGAGGCGGTCGAGCCGAGCGCGGACCGCGTGAACTCCGCGAGGACTTTAGCGACGGTGTTTGGATGTCGCTGAATGTCGGCCGTAAACAAAAGGCTGAACCGAAATGGATTTTGCCCATGTTGATGAAATCGGGCGGTCTGAAAAAAGGGGATATTGGCGCCATTAAAATCGTTGAGAGTAAAACCTTCGTCGAAATCGCGCCGAAGGGTGTGGAAGGGTTTCTGGACACGATTGGTCCCGATATGAAAATCGAAAAGGCGATTACCGTCTCTCGCGTAGACGGCAAACCAGATCTGAGCGCACCGTCAAAACCTTACCGCTCGCGAGATAGAGACAACGCTTCAGGTAAAACTCGCCGAAACCCTTATGGGGACAAGCCGAAAGGTCGAAAAGACGGCGGTAAAAATAAGCCTTGGGAAGACCGGAAACCTTCCCGTGACGGGGACCGTAAACCAAAACGAAAACAGGCTGAGCCTTCAGAGGAGTCTGGATTTAAACGCAAACCGCGAAAGAAAACCCATGCGGATATGCCAACCCCGCCCGCGCAAGATTTCTCAAATGGGAAACCTAAGAAACCGCATAAGAAAAAACTCGCCCGGGCCGTCGCTCTGAAAGCAGGTAAAGGCACGAAAAAGGGTTCAAAAAAGAACACGCGGAAATCTCGTAAGGGATAATAATATCCCAAATAAACGCCACGCTTCTTACAAACGCGCGCAAAGCTCGATCAACATCTCACTGAGCTGCTCATGCACATCTTCTTGTAGGAAATGCCCGCCGCCCTTGAGTATGGTATGAGGTTGATCTTTCGCGCCCGGAATGAGCTTTTGAAAAATTTTCTCCCCGCCCTTAGAGACAGGGTCCGCACCTCTTTGGGGCCCGCATCTACATAATGCAGGCGAAGCCCGTCGCCGACCTCGCAATAATGCGGGTCAAAATTGTAATCAGGCAGGTTTTCAAACCGAGCCTCAGGCGTACGAAGGGATTTCATAAGGGGAACTTTCAAATGGAATATAAGCTTATTTGCGCTGCGCCGCCACGATGTGGCCGTCGATAAGTGTCTCACCCAAAAGCTTCATAGCTTCGACCCTGTGCAAGCCCTCTTGTAGCACATATCGGCCCTTGCCGATTCGGACATAAATTGGCTTTTGTAGGCCATTTTCCAAAATGTCCTCGGCCAGTTCGACCACTTTTTCCTCATCTAATGTTTTCTTACGTGCCGCTGGGACGTAAATTTTATCGATCTCGACATCGACAATCCGCATATGAAACTCCTATAACGATGTTATAGGATAGGCAGAGGCTGACCTAAAATGCAAATGAGATGATATGATAAATTACGCCTTTCCCCCACACGACCCCGTTAGCCTCGCGATTGTCGGCGCAAAAACCCGTTTTCCCGTCCGCCGCATTTATTGCATTGGGCAAAACTATGCTGACCACGTTACAGAAATGGGAGGAGACGCCGAAAGATCTGAACCAACCTTCTTTACCAAAGCCGCCGAGACCATAGTTGAGAGCGGAGAGAATATACCCTACCCGCCCAACACCAGTGACTTACATTATGAAGTCGAGTTAGTCGTCGCAATGGGATTAGATTTAAAAATTTTCGGCTATGGCGTTGGCATTGATCTGACACGGCGTGATTTGCAATCTGCCGCTAAGAAAAAAGGCGGACCTTGGGCTCGTGCAAAGAATTTCAACAGATCAGCCCCCTGTTCAGCCTTAACACTGGCGGAGGATTTTAGTCCGGCCAAAAGTAAAATCGTGATGCGCAAAAACGGCGATATCGTACAGTCCAGCTGCCTATCTCACATGATTTGGGGCGTCGATGAAATCATCGAACGTCTACGTACGGATATGGACCTCCAGCCTGGTGATTTAATCTATACGGGTACACCTGCTGGCGTTGGTCCCGTTAGAACAGGCGATGAATTATCCGGCGCCGTGGAAGGTCTACAGCGAATTACTGTGCGTTTTACCTAAAATTAGACGTCTAAAATTGGAGAAATTATTTCCAAATTGGGGATAGCAATTATACCCAGAGAGTCTTACACTTTAGGTCCCTACATATGCGGGTGCCGAGCAGTTTGCCCTAGCGAGACTTGCTGTTTACCCCACCAAAGAGTAATAGAATTAAATGTCCTTTACGCATGACGATATCCTGCTACCGCTCGCCATAACGGTCATCATCGACAATAAGGTTCGTAAGCCTGAAATGACGAGCTTTGCCAAACAGGCAACCGGACTGTTTGAGCTCTTCTCTCTGGACCCTCTATCAGACAAAGACATTGAAGCTTGGTTCAAAGAGCATGCCGCCGAATTAGAGAAAAAACTCAAGGGTCCTCGCCGCAATACAATCGTGTTGCGTGCGGTCTCCCGCTTCAAGGAAGACCGAGATGTAGAAGCCGTTTATGATGCAATGGTCTCTATCTCTGTAAGCGACAAAGAATATGTGAGAGTCGAAAGCGAATTAATCAAATCCGCGGGAACGATTTGGGGCTTCCCAAGACCGCCAATTAAAGTCGACCGCTAGAGATTAGGCGCAGCCGCCTAACCCGCCTCTTTTTCCAGCGCTTCCATACGGCGCTGATCTTTCTTGCGCTCAGTTTCGAGCAAATAGCGTTTCCGAAGACGAATAGACTCTGGCGTCACTTCAACCAATTCATCATCGTTGATATATTCAAGCGCAAGTTCCAACGTCATGGTAATCGGCGTCGTCAACGTCACCGCTTCATCCGTTCCAGAGGCCCGCA
This sequence comes from uncultured Algimonas sp., assembly GCA_964576955.1. Classification (GTDB taxonomy): domain Bacteria; phylum Pseudomonadota; class Alphaproteobacteria; order Caulobacterales; family Maricaulaceae; genus Litorimonas. Next base: position 1,370 of record CAZNXP010000170.1, on the reverse strand, counting down.
CATTGGTCAGCTGTTTGCCTTTCAATGGGTTAACCGTCAGATCATTATTACGCGAGTTTTGGCCAATAATCATGCCTTCATAAACTTCCGTCGCATGGCCAATGAACATCTCGCCGCGCGCTTGTAAGTTCCAAAGCGCAAAGGCTAATGCCTTCCCTGTCGAATTGGAAATCAACACACCTTTTTGGCGGCGGCCAATCCGCGCTTTTGTGCGCGGCTTATAGCTCTCAAATGTATGATAGAGCAGACCAGAGCCTGAGGTTAGCGTCATAAATTCAGAGCGGAATCCAATGAGGCCCCGTGTCGGAATTTCATAATCCAAACGCACGCGGCCATTTCCGTCAGGCGCCATATCTTGGAGATTGCCTTTGCGCTCCCCGAGTTTCTCCATGATGGAGCCTTGATGGTCGGCTTCGACATCGACCGTCAATTTTTCGTAAGGCTCGCACATCACGCCGTCGATTTCCTTATTCACGACTTGCGGACGAGAAATCGCAATCTCAAACCCTTCACGGCGCATGTTCTCGATTAAGATAGACAGATGCAGCTCGCCGCGGCCCGAGACGCGAAACTTATCCGCATCCTCTAGCTGTTCGACGCGCAAGGCGACATTGGAGATAAGCTCTTTGTCGAGACGGTCTTTAATATTCCGCGACGTCACAAACTTCCCTTCGCGCCCCGCAAAAGGCGAATCGTTGACTTGGAATGTCATAGAGATTGTCGGCTCATCGACAGAAAGCGGCGGCAGTAATTCAACGTTCTCAGGGTCGCAGATCATGTCGGAAATCCCGAGTTTATCCACGCCAGTGAAGCAGCAAATATCGCCCGCAGAGACGCTTTCCATTTTTACACGGTCAAGGCCCATGAAACCATAGAGGTCAACAATGCGGCCTTTGCGTTCTTTTCCGTCAGGCGATGCAATGACAACATTCTGCTTTGCATTTAATGTGCCGCGCATAACACGGCCAATACCGATGACGCCTGTGTAAGAACTATAATCCAGAGCCGAGACTTGCAGCTGCAGCGGCGCATCGGGGTCAACATTTGGAACAGGGGCGTTTTTGACAATGGCTTGAAACAAAGGCGTCATATCCGCGCCGGTTTGATCAGCGTCATCAGAGGCCCAACCATTTAATGCGGAGGCAAAGACAACGGGAAAATCGAGCTGCTCATCCGTCGCGCCGAGACGGTCAAACAAATCAAATGTCTGGTCGACAACCCAATCTGGACGCGCGCCAACCCTGTCAATTTTATTGACAACAACAATCGGACGCAGACCTTGGGCCAGCGCTTTTTTCGTCACAAAGCTCGTTTGCGGCATGGGGCCTTCAACGGCGTCCACCAAGAGCACAACGGAATCGACCATAGAG
>CAZNXP010000169.1:0-4865 GCA_964576955.1 uncultured Algimonas sp. | reverse complement strand
TGTTTGAGGCTGACTTTTAACCCGAGCAAATCTGTGAGCTGTTTTTCGAGATTGGCGATATTGGGGTCTTTGTCATTTTCGCGGTAGCTCTCCGTCGGATTTAAGGGCGTGCCTTCCTTATAGCGTTTCACATAGGCCTCAGTCGCGCGAACCGAGAGGCCCTCACGCAGTATCATTTCCGCCGTTTCAATGGGGTCGGGCATGGTCATGATGGCTTTGGCGTGACCGAGTGAGAGTTTGCTGAGCTCTAACCAGCGCTGAATTTGCAGGGGCAAGTCGAGCATGCGCAAAAGATTGGCGATATGACTGCGAGATTTTCCGATGGCCTCAGACACATCTTGTTGGGTGCGGCCAAAATCCGTCATCAGCGCGCGATACGCCCTCGCCTCCTCCATCGGGTTGAGATCAGCGCGCTGCACATTTTCAACAACGCCAATTTCGAGCACCTCTTGGTCGGAGAGATCCCGAATAAGAACGGGCATGGCGTCCAAGCCTGCCTTGAGCGAGGCTTGCCAGCGGCGCTCCCCCGCGACGATTTGATAATCCGCTTTCGCATTTTCCGATTTTGATCTTTGGCTTGGCGGAATGGGGCGGACCAAAATCGGCTGCAACACGCCCTTTTGCGCGATGGAGGTCGTGAGCTCTTCCAAGTCTTTTTCGTTAAATCTCTTTCGCGGTTGATCCGGATTACGGTCCAAGCGAGAGATGGAAATAAATTGAATTTGTTTCGCGGCGAGGGCGGGGTCTAGCGCTGGCGCCTGCGCAGGAGAGCTGTCCTTTGACTGAGAGGATTCAGGGCTCGGTGTTGGGGCGGGAGCAGGGGCAGATTTCGTCTCAATCTCCGGCTCTGTTGGCACAGAAACATCTGCCATAAGCGCGGAGAGGCCGCGCCCTAACCCGCGCGCTTTCGCTTGTTTCTTCACAGGCTTGTTTTTATCTGACATACCTCTAACCTATTGATTTAATTACGGTTTCTGTGTTTTCTAAGCAATTCATCCGCCAGCTCTAGATAGGCCTTCGCCCCCCTTGAATTTGGCGCATAGTCTATAACAGATTGCGCAAAACTCGGCGCTTCTGCAATCCGGACATTGCGCGGAATAATGGTTTCAAAGACCGCGCGCCCCAAATGCTTCCGGACATCTTCGGCGACCTGCGCCGAGAGACGATTTCGCCGATCATACATAGTGAGCATCACGCCATCTATGGCGAGGGCCGGATTAATAGACGCCTTTGCCATTTCGATTGTTTTAAGGAGCTGGCTCAATCCTTCCAATGCATAAAACTCGCATTGCAAGGGCACGATAACAGAGCGCGCCGCCGAGAGCGCATTAATGGTCAGCAGGTTTAAGGACGGAGGGCAATCAATCATGACATAATCAAATTTGGACGCCGAGGCTTCAATCGCATCACGTAAAAGCCGCGTGCGGCCTTCGGTTTGGCCAATTTCCATCTCCGCCGCCGATAGATCGACATGGCTAGGCAGGATAGACAGATTGGGAACATCTGTCGGGAGTATCGCCTCATCAATGGGCAGCCCTTCGGTCAACACATTATATATGGTGTTTTGACGATCGGCGCGGGAAATACCGAGCCCCGTCGACGCATTACCTTGCGGGTCGATATCAATCAGCAAAACGCGCTGGCCCTTTGCCGCTAAAGCCGCCGCGAGATTGATAGATGTCGTGGTTTTCCCAACGCCGCCTTTTTGATTGACGATTGCAATAATGCGGTCAGGGTTCATTTCTATCTCTACCTAATCGGTTCATTTTGGGCGTAATCCCGTTATTTTCAGGATAGCTGCCGCCTCATCTGTGAGACTTTTGAAAGATTCCACGTCAAAATGCCAGTCCATGCGGGCCGACTCTATCTCTTTATCCGCAGATTCTCCCTTTGGCAGCAGTAAAATGGCGGAGTTGCTAAGATGAGGCTGTGCATAAGCGAATAATCGGGGCAGGGGTGCAAAAGCCCGCGCGGTCAGAATATCGGCCTTTAAGGGCCGCAAATCTTCGACTCGCGCCGTATGGACAGTGACAGGCAGGCCCAGCTCTCGGGTGACGGTTTTGAGGAAACTCGTCTTTTTACCGACGGATTCGACCAAATGGGCCTCTTTTGCGCCAGAATGGGCTTTGGCGAAGATACCAAAGGCCAATCCGGGGAAACCGCCGCCAGAGCCAAGGTCTACGAGCCGGTCCCATTTTTCGGGCAAATGCGCCGTTAATTGCCAGCTATCATAGGCATGACGATGCCAAAAATGGTCTATTTCCTTAGGGGCGACGAGATTAATCCGCGCATTCCACTTCCGCAAAAGCCCGTACCACTTTGTAAAATCAGATAATGTTCCATGTGGAACATTGGTTGCGTCCACGAAATCCTGCGCGGTCCAAATGGGGGTCTCAGCCATAAGCCGCTTTCTTTAGGCCGCTTTTGTGGCTTTTTTGATATGAGCCAGAACCGCCATGAGCGCGCCAGGCGTAACGCCTTCTATGCGCGACGCCTGCCCAAGCGTGGCAGGGCGCGCCGCTATGAGCTTGGAGCGGACTTCATTTGAAAGCCCGCCAATCGCGGCATAATCCAGTTTTTCGGGGATTCGCAGGCCTTCATCGCGGCGGAAAGCCTCAATATCGCGGGCTTGGCGCTCGAGATAGCCAGCATAGGTCGCGTCAATAGTGAGATATTCCACCGTGTCGGCATCCAGCTCGGATAGCTCTGGCCACACCTTCGCGAGATCTGCCATATCTATGTCGGGATAGGCGAGCAGGTCCATCACAGAGCGGCGCACGCCGTCTTGATTGATCTTAATGCCCGATTTCGCGATGACAGACGGGGATTGGACGAGGGTTTTGGCCGTTGCCTTGGCCCGCATAAATTTCTCAATCTTTTCAGATGTATAGCTTGCGCGAGAGTTCCCGACGAGGCCGATTTCCGCGCCCATTTTCGTCAGGCGTTGATCTGCATTATCTGCGCGCAGTAAAAGCCGATATTCTGCGCGGGAGGTAAACATGCGGTAGGGCTCTGTGACGCCTTTGGTGATGAGGTCGTCAATCATCACGCCGATATAGGCTTGGCTGCGGTCCAAAATGAAAGGCGCGCGGGATTGCGCGGCGAGGGCGGCATTCGCCCCCGCCATGAGGCCTTGGGCGGCGGCTTCTTCATACCCTGTCGTGCCATTGATCTGTCCCGCAAGGAAAAGCCCCGGCTGGACTTTCACTTCCAGCGTTGCGCGTAAATCGCGCGGGTCGACATAATCATATTCAATTGCATAGGCGTAACGCTGCACCTCAACCGCTTCGAGCCCGCGAATGGTGCGCAAAAACGCGTCCTGAACCTCATGGGGCAGGGAGGTCGAAATGCCGTTAGGATAAACCGTATCCCCGTCAGGATTACCGGGCAGGCCCTCTGGTTCTAGGAAAATCTGGTGACGATTGCGGTCGGCAAAGCGCACGACTTTATCTTCTATAGAGGGGCAATAGCGCGGACCCCGTCCCGCAATGCCGCCGCCGTAAACCGATGATTTATTTATATTTTCTGAAATAACGCGATGTGTATCCTCATTTGTATGGGTAATCGCGCAGGTTATCTGCGGCACAGTGATTTCGCGGTTCAGGAAGGAGAAGGGCACAGGCACATCATCCGCCGCTTGCTGGTCCAGCGCATCCCAATCTATCGAGGTTTTCGCGAGGCGGGCAGGGGTTCCTGTCTTCAAACGGCCCATCCGAAGGCCCAAACCATAAAGACGGTTGGACAATCCCAACGCTGGCGCTTCGCCCCAGCGGCCCGCTGGCGTGCGCGTGTCTCCGACATGGATCATCCCTTTCAGGAAGGTTCCTGTCGTCAGAACCACTTGCCCCGCCGAAAATTCGTCGCCGGCTTCGGTCCGAACCCCGAAAACGCGGCCAGCCTCGACGATAATATCGTCCACCGCGCCTGCTAAAATGGTCAGATTTTCCTGCGTCGCCAGCGCCGCCTGCATTTTCGTGCGGTATAAATAGCGGTCAGATTGCGTCCGCGGGCCGCGCACCGCTGGGCCTTTTGAGCGGTTGAGCATCCGAAATTGAATTCCAGACGCATCCGCCACCCGCGCCATAACCCCGTCCAGCGCATCGACTTCGCGGACCAAATGGCCCTTGCCCAAACCGCCAATCGCGGGATTGCAAGACATCTCGCCAATCGTCTCAACCTTATGGGTGAGCAAAAGCGTCGCCGCGCCCAGCCGTGCAGAGGCCGCAGCGGCTTCGCAGCCCGCATGGCCGCCGCCGATAATTATGACATCATATGTGGGCTTTGCGCTCATGGCGGCGATATAGAGGGCTTACCCCTATCTGTCGAGCTTAGCGTTCAGGGCGGGCAAATTCCAAAAATGTTCCATGTGGAACATTTCGGAAGCGGACCAAAAGCGATCCTTATTTTCCGATACAGAAGCTTGAGAAAATTCGGTCAAAAACTTGCTCCATATCAGAGCGTCCAGCTAATTCTTCTATATTTTTCAATGACTTACGTAAATCTTCGCTCGCTAATTCGGGCTCTACGCCTAGATTTTGCCGTGCGAGATCGACATTTTGCGCAGCAGCGCTGATACAGTCGACATGGCGGATGCGGGTGAGGGCGGCATTTTCCAATCCTGCGTATTTTTCCAATATCTGGCGTTCGATTTCGGCCATGAGAACATCTACTCCCAGACCCGACAGAGCGTTCCCTGTGATTTCTGCGCCTGACTGACTCGATACATCACCCTCAGTATTCACATATATGATGTCAGATTTCACATCCTCCGCCGCAGTGCCGCGCAGAACATGCACCACCAAATGCGCGTCCTCAGCGCGGGCGCGGGCGCGGCGCACGCCTTCCGCTTCAATCGCGTCTTCGCT
>CAZNXP010000168.1:0-4872 GCA_964576955.1 uncultured Algimonas sp. | reverse complement strand
GCATAAGGAGATTATCAATGCGAAAGACAAATTTACTCACGCGGAGCGGAACATGTGCCGTCATTATTGCAGCCCTTGGCATTTCAGCGCCCGTTTTCTCGGGTGCCTCAGCAAGCTCGGTCACAGAGGTCGTAGACACGCTGACACAGCAGACATTGGAGCCCAGAGTTAAGGCCGTGTCAGCGCCTGATGCCATACCGCAAAAACTGGCTGAGGCGACAGCTAAGGAGACCGCTCCGAGCGCAACAAATGCAGTTCGTAAAAGCGGATTGAAGCCTATGCGGCTCCGAATGAGCCGCCGGTCAGATCAGGTCGTTATTGACAAGGTCCAATTAGCCAGAGCGGGATATAAGGCGGGGGATAAATCGGCCATTGCCGAAATAAACCGTCTGCTGCGGGATGATACGCGGAAAAATCGTTTCGAGGTCAAAATTGACGATCAAGGTATTGGACAGCTCGTAATCTCCAATGGCGCGAGAGGTTGGCCGGGATTTCCTGCGTCGAGCACAAATTGGGAAAGGCGAGCCATGAGCGGCGAGATGAGACTCGCTTTAAGGGACATTATCGCGCGATGTTCAAAGGCCTCGTCGCCTGAATATTTCAGAATGAACCTACTCAGCGGCGATGCCGATTTAGGCAAGGGGACATATGAAATTGGATGCGTGCTTGGCTCAGAATCTACTCAAAACAGCTACACTTCCATTGATCTCGCGAAAGCTTATCTCGCGTCTAAAGACCTGCCTTTAGAAGACAGGCAGAGCAATTTTGATTGGAAGATGGGGTTTGCCATGATGGCAGATTATGTAAAAAATACCCCCAATGCGACAATCGCAAAAGACCGCGAGGCCTGTGTCGCCATTCATACGCATTTAAAGACATATGATTTCATCGCGCGAAATTCGACGGGTGTTGATAATCTATTAGCGAAATGTCCGTTCGGAGATTACAACTGGGTGCGAAAGCAAGAAAACCTACCCTTGGTCCAATAGGGATATTGCGGGGTGAGCCATCACCCCGCAAAATTTATATCGTCCTGACTGTGGGAACAGTGATTCCTATTTGTATCTTGCGGTGAAAATAAGGTCGGCAGCTGTCTCACAGAAACTTGAAAGAGCTTCATTTGAACTGTGAGCACGCCTTCGACTACCGAAACGTCACTTACTAAACCTATACAGGATAACTGACGCCAAGACACAGGATATCAACATGGCCAAATTAAAATTCGTAACCCTCATACTCGCTTCATCTCTCCTCTCTGTCGCCCCCGCCTATGCAGCAGGCAGCGGCGCGACCAGTAGTTCAGGTGGGAGCATTAGCGGTAATAATACAATCACTTCGCAAAATTATGATCCCGTTGCAGATTATCAGGATGGGATAAGCTTGCTTCGTAGCTCTGAATTTAAAAGTGCCGAGAAGAAATTCGGACAAGTCCTCCGTGCGGCGAGACGTCATCCGCAAGCCAATTATTATATGGGCGTTGCAAAAGTCGGGCAGGATAAGCATAAATCCGCGACCCGCTATTTCAAATCCGCCGTCAAATATGATGAGAGTTTCTACGAAGCTTATGCCGGCCTCGGTAAAGCCTATGCCAATGCAGGCAAAGCCGAAAAAGCGCAAAAGGTGCTCGCTGATTTGGCAGAGCGCGCTGCGAGCTGCGGTCAATGCTCCGATTCCGCCAGAATTAGTAAAGCGCAATCCGATATTCAATCGGCCCTTGACGGCGGCGTTAGCCAAACATCCTTCCTGACCCCATTCGGTCCAGAAACGGCCGGCACGCAATATTTCGCATCCGTTTCATTGATTAATAATGGACAATATCAAGAAGCCTTTAATGACCTTCGTCTCACATCTGCGGCGGCAGGACCGCATCCTGATATTACGACCTATATGGGATATACACAGCGTAAGCTTGGAAATTATGATGTCGCTAAATCATATTATGCCATGGCGCTTGAGGTAGATCCGAACCATAGAGGTGCCAATGAATATCTTGGTGAGCTTTATGTGGAAACTGGCGAAATGGAAAAGGCGAAACTTCAACTCGCTAAACTCGAAGAGATTTGCACATTTGGCTGTATCGAAGAAAATGAACTTCGCGGCTGGATTTTCGACGCCCTTCCATAGACTTTTTGCGGTGAAGCGTTCTCTACAGGCTTTCACCGCAAATATCGCGGCTGCGCTGGGCCTCATAGCTCTTACGGGCTGTACCAGTGAGCCAGTTATATCCCCGTCCAACGCGGCCCCTGAAATTACGCGTTGGATACTGCCAGATGATGATATCGTCTCCGCCCTATCCGAAGAACCCCGTGAATGTTTACCTGAAGATGCCAGCGGCCAAAATATCTTGGGCCGTTTAGCTTTTCGCTCGCCATTTCTTTTGGGCGGGCAGGCGGCGCGGCGCGGCTTGACTTGCCAAGCGTGCCACTCGCAAGGACAAACGAATTTCCATTTCTTTGTTGAAGGTCTCTCGGACGCTCCCGGAACCGCGGACGTCACCAGCTTTCATTTCAGCGATGAGCTTGGCGACGAAATTTTCAACCCCGTTCCTATCCCGTCTTTATCTGACGACATTGAAAAAGTGAGTTTTAGCCCCGAGACGGATGATCTCGATAAATTTGTCCACCGGCTCATCACCAAGGAATTTACAGGTCCAGAGCCTGTTCCAGATGTGGAAGCGGCGCTGCTCTCTTATATCCGGGCCTTAGATGATAGGTTTTGCGCCACGCCCACCATTGCCGATGCTGATTTATGGCAATTCAATATTCGCGTCATCAATGAGAGTTTTGCCGCCCTGCAATCCGAAGCCCAATCCAAGGCGGCGCGAGATTTCATGATGGCCGCCTTGCGCGTAGAGCTCGGCCGCTTGCATGACCGTTTGCCCAATCATCCAAAATTACGCGCCTCGCTCGTCTCGATTTCCCAGAAATTAAATACGGTGAAACAGGCGGAGCCTTCAGTGGATCCAGCTCTCTCGGAATGGCAGCGCCTAGAAATCGATCTCGCGGCGTCTTATGAGCGCTCATTGTTCAATAAAAGTGCGATCGAGAAATGGCTCGCTGACGGGTAGGTTTATCGCAACACTTAAGGTGAATAGAAATCCGTGAAGGGCATATGAAATTTCTAATTTCCTTAATTCACGGAAACTGTGTCTTTGCCTGCCCGTAATTCAGGCGTTTCCATCGCGATTTTTGCGGTTTCGTACAAAGCCTCTGGATATTTATGTTCTAGGCGTAACATCGCGTCATGAAAGGCTTTTTCGTCAAATTTATCACCGAAGTCTTGCATTAATTTCGCTTTTGTTCGCAAGATGGCTTGGTGCCCCAATATGTAACTCAAATGTTGATGATTTGATTTCACGAGCCGATTTAATTCGGGCGCAAAGCGGTGATGCAATCGCGCGGGCATGCGTTGTTCCCAAACCATCTTTAGGTCATCATAATTTGTCTCTGGCTGCATTCTTTTGACATCTAAAATAATACGCATCGCCCGGGTTAGTCTGTAGTCGAGCCATGCCAATTTGTGCTCAGCTTCGTTAAAAATTCCCTCTTCATCTGCAATAAATTCCGCGTAGGTCGCCCAGCCTTCTACTAGCCATCCGGCAGATTTTGTATCATTGCCTGAGCATATGTAATCCGAAGCCCGTGATTTCATATTCAAATGATGCCCCGGAAATATTTCGTGGACACTTATGAAGGGGGCAATGCTGATGTCATATGTGGCTTGATCAAAATAAGTTACAAGTAAGTTGGCCCGCTCTCGGTAAGACGCGTAAGCTGAATAAGGATGTCCTCTCCGAATGACTCTGGTTGTGCCTTTCGGAATGTCATAATCGTAAAACCTTAGGGCAAGGCTGTCTTCCGCTTTTGCAATGTGGGTGTTGTAGATGTCCTCAATTTCATTGGGGTCAGACGATAAATTCTCAGGTTGTTGTGCCAATTCGTTTAGGGAGTAATTACCGCCCGCATTCCGGTATTCAGTTTCAAATAAATCTAGTTCTGAGGTCACCTTTTCAAACTCTGCTTCGCCGATTTGCGACAATTGCTCTAATGTCAGGATGTTCTGGGAATAAAGCCATGCGGTAGTTTCGAGGGAGGTAAGGGTTTGGCCGGGTTGGTCTGCGAAACGTTTGAGCTTCGCTTTCCTATTGTAAAAATGGATTTTCTCACAGGGCCGAAAATGTTTCGGGTCCATCTGATTTAAATCACGCAATAAAGAGGATATGAGCTTTGTTTGGTCAATGTCGCCGGCTTTACTATTTTTAGTTTCCGCCAGAATTTCATAAAGCCGCAAGCGCGTGTTTTTAGGCTCTATCGCGGCAATCCAGATGACCAACCCAGTCAATAAGATTGTTATGAGTTGAAAAATTACAAATTTTATTTTTTCATTCCGCATAGCTATGCGTCAAAACACATAGCGTGAGGTCGGTAAATGGCTAAGTTTCTACAACCAAAAATAGGAATATCGCTCCGCTCCGCCAAAATAGCCGCCAAATGCGCCACTAAGGCTGGGCGGAAAAAGGGGGCGTTAATGATTATGAACCTGAGGTGAACAAAAACTGTTAACCATAAACTCATCATCTATTAACCATTTTATTATCTAGTCCACGCAGGATTCGGATTTTTCTGTTGGGTGCTTTAAATTTGATACCTCAAATCATTGCGCGGAGGGGGGTCTCTGAGCATGCTGTAGGAACGATAGAATGTTATCTTCAAATTGGTTGCGCGGTTATATGGCTGATATTGCTTTACGTGCGGCGAAATTCGGGCATGCAACAACGCAAACCGCGATGGCAAAGCTGTTTGCCACTTTCTCATTCCTTATAATTTCATTTGTGCTTGTGCAATCGGCGAGTGCGCAGACGACTCCGCGCCC
>CAZNXP010000167.1:0-4997 GCA_964576955.1 uncultured Algimonas sp. | reverse complement strand
CCCATTCCTCGCTACATCACCGCCTATGACCGACCCTTGCCAAATCTATCTGCTCACCCCGCCGTTCGGATGCGCGCCGAGCCCGCCGGCGCCTCGTTCCTAATCGCGGAAGTTTTTGAACTGAACCGGCTGTTCTATGCCCATGGATTTGATAAACTGCATTGTCGCCTGTAGGTCGTCGCGCTTTTTGCCGGAGACGCGGAGTTCTTCGCCTTGAATGGCGACTTGCACTTTGATCTTCTCGCCTTTGACAGCCTTGACGATTTTCTTGGCGGTTTCCTTATCAATGCCTTCTTTGACAGTGATGCGTTGACGGACCGACATGCCTGTGGCTTTTTCTTCTTTGCCGTAATCGAGCTGTCCAGGTTCAACGCCGCGTTTGGAGAGGTTGCCGCGCAATATTTCCTGAACCTGTTTCAGCTTCAACTCGTCATCCGCATTGATGGTGAGACCACCATCTTTGACTTCGACAGAGGAATTCGAGCCTTTAAAATCATAGCGCGTTGAAATTTCGCGCATCACATTTTGGACGGCATTTTCGACTTCGGCCAGATTAACTTCAGAAACGACATCAAATGAAGGCATGATAAACTCCTAAGTAAACTTACTTAGGCTCTATGGCGGTCGATTTTCCGTCTTGCAAGGTCTGCGCAACAAGCGTCCCCAAGATTGAACTATAATCATCCGTCCAAACCTTCACATGGCGGCTCGGCGTCCAATTGGAAAATCTCTCCTCACCCGCTGTCACGCTTTGCATAACCTCCTCAGGGCCCATCAAAATCCCCGTCGCTCTTGACCCATATTCCGCATATGGATTGCCCGAAAACTTATCAATATCAATATATCTCGCCGTCAATCCAGCATCCTCAGCCAATCGCGCAACAACGGATGTGACGTCCAACATCTTATTTGACGTATGGAAGAACACTAGACCCTCAGCCGTCATACGGGAACGGTAGAGCGCCAAAGCTTCACGCGTCACAAGATGAGCGGGAATGGAGTTTGAGCTGAACGCATCAATCACAATCATGTCCAGAGATTGCTCGGGAACATCTTTCAGCTTTTGGCGCGCATCTCCGATACGAATATCTGCTTTCGGCGCACAGTTCTCAATATAGCTAAAATATTTCGTGTTTTTGGCGAGTTCTACTACGGCCGGGTCAATTTCAAAATATATCCATTTATCACCGGGCTGTTCATAACAAACCATAGCGCCCGCCCCCAAGCCGACCACGGCCACATCTATGTTTCCGCCTAAAACCTCTCGCAAGCGTTCTATAGACAGATGAATCGAGCCGCCTTCGAGATAATATGACGTTGGCACAGTTTGAAGCTCTGGCGCCCGGAGCTGATAATTATGAAAGGTATCTCCATGAACAAATTTATGGATTTTACCATGAGCGCTTTCATCCTCGCGAACGGCTAGCAGAGAGTAAAAGGACCGGTCTTTGTAAAGGCTCTCAGTTCCGAATAAATCAAATATAATCGCGACAAGAGCTAGGCTAGAAAAAAGTCCAACTTTCAGAATTTTACTAAAGTCAAACCGCATGCAGGAAATCGCAACAATCGCAGCCGAAATGAAAATCACGAGCGAAACATCAGAACCGTAAGTGAGTTGGACCACCGCATTTATCGCCGCAGCAATAACGCCAATGAAAAACAAACTCCAAGGCTTGTCCCCAACTTTAGGCATCTCAATGCCCGTCGGTCTCAAGAAAAGCACCAGGGCTAAGACGAGCATGAACTCATATACGGCGTTAAATATCACTGGGGCGATAAGCGCGTTAAAGATACCGCCCAACACGCCGCCAACTGACATTAAAATGTAAAACTCTGTCAATCCCGATGCAGTGGGCCGCCTTTCAACCAATATCGCATGACAATAAAGAGAGATTAAAAAATAGACGGTTAGCAAAAGCGGAATCTTTAAAATGGGCGGCGGCGATGTATTGATTTGATAGCCTGCAATTCCAATTGGGTAATTTGGCGCAATCAGTAGGAAACCCGCAATAACAACCCATGGGAAAAGCTTAGATAATCCTTCTGCGCTGACTATAGGTTTGCGCGCGAAAACAATGACGAAGGTGAGCAAATAAAGCGCCAGCGGCATAATCCAAAGGAAAGGCGTCGAAGCGATATTATTGGTCATGAAAGATGTCACGCCGAGCATGAGACTCGACGGAATAAAGGCTAAGAAAATCCAAAAAACCTTTTGTTTCCATCCGGCAATTTTCGCGGATTGGACCGCATCAACGTTTTCTGAAACAGGCGCTAATCGGCGCATCAAAACAAATGCCGTGAGACCCAACATAATCAAAAGCGAAGCATAACCTGCCATCCAGCTAAGAGTCTGACCGCCTAGGCGCGTATTCGGCTCAATAATGAAAGGGTAAGCGCATAAGATAATCAGGCTCGCCGCATTACTTGCCGAATAAAGAAAATAAGGATCATCGGCATCACGGTGGTCTGTCAAGCTGAACCAGCGTTGCAATAATGGGGCATTTGCCGATAAAGCAAAGAAGGGCAAACCTACGGTCATTCCAAAGAGACCCAAGAGCCAGAAGGTCGGCATACCGCTTTCTGGTAAAATCACATCCGTCGGAACTGCGAGAGGAAGAAAAATAAACCCTGCTGCTGTCACGCACGCATGCACCGCAATTTGCGCTTTAACAGGCAGATATTTCGAAACTAAATGCGCATAAATATAACCGCCCAACAACATGGCTTGGAAAAACACCATGGCGGTGTTCCAGACATTTGAAGCCCCGCCCAATAAAGGCAAGATGAGCTTCGTGAACATCGGCTGGACAGAGAATAGCAGTGTCGCTGATAAAAAGATGGTCGTCGTAAAGATGACAGCCAAACTAATTGAACGCCGTGTATCCGGACTAGAAACTAAATATTGTTCGGCGTCATTAAATGTCATTTCATCCCCCGCAAGGATTGCGAAGGACTTGTTTAGCTCAACAGGCTAAAAATCTGGTTAAGTTATACTTTCTGATTTGTATAAGCGCGCAATTCTTTTCGCGCGACTTGCATACGGTGAACGGCATCTGGGCCATCCGCAAAACGCAGCGTCCGCATAGACGCATACATTCCAGCAAGCGGCGTATCTTGGCTAACCCCTGTTCCGCCGTGCATCTGCATGGCTTCATCGATGACCTTGAGCGCGACATTTGGTGCCGCTACTTTGATTTGGGAAATCCATGGCGCGGCCGCGCGAGGGTCGCCTTGATCCATCATCCAAGCCGCTTTTAAACAGAGCAAGCGGGTTTGTTCGATCTGGATACGGCAATCAGCGATAATGTCGTAATTAGCACCCAGCTTCGACAAAGGCCGGCCAAAGGCGGTCCGCGATACAGCGCGGCGGCACATGAGGTCCAAGGCCCGTTCTGACTGGCCAATGGCGCGCATACAGTGATGAATACGGCCCGGTCCTAAGCGGCCTTGGCTAACTTCAAATCCGCGGCCCTCTCCGATTAGAAGCGCATCTGCCGGAACGCGCACATTCTCAAACCGAAGATGTAAATGGCCATGAGGTGCATCATCATTTCCGAAAACCTGCATCGCACGTAGCTTGGTAATGCCTGGTGTGTCAGCAGGAACGACAAACATAGAATGTTGCTGATGGCGACCTACTTCACCACCGCGCGGCGCGGTTCTGGCCATAAGAATGTAAACTTTGCACCGATGGTCGCCTGCCCCTGAAGACCAATATTTTTCGCCATTAAAAACCCACTCATCGCCATCTTTGACGGCGGAAAATTCAAGATTGGTTGCATCCGAAGACGCAACATCCGGCTCTGTCATCAAATAGGCTGAGCGAACCTTGCCTTCCAACATGGGTTTCAACCAACGTTCTTTATGCTCTGCCGTTCCGTATTTTTCGAACACTTCCATATTGCCCGTATCGGGCGCGGAGCAGTTAAACACCTCTGGCGCAAGATGTGACCATCCCATCTCTTCGGCGAGATACGCATATTCGACAGTTGTGAGACCGTATCCTTTGTCAGACGCCGTCAACCCCGTCTTGGTGAGCCAGAAATTCCAGAGATCTTGTTTGCGCGCCTTGGCTTTCAGGCCTTCCAAAATTTCCATTTGACGCGGCGTATGCATCCACCGATCTTCGGCATTATGCGTTTCCATGTGCCATTCATTCTCGATCGGCATAACATCATTTCGAACAATTTCACGAACCGCGTTGCACAGCTTTTCGACGCGTTCCGTACGCCCTAAATCCATCTTGGCCATTAGACCTCTCCCGTTTTTATTTTTTCTCTGGCGGTTTCGGCCAGCGCTATGACCATTTGACCATAGGATTTGAACCGCTTATCTTGCGTCGACCCGCTGACATAGCGCGAGTAAATCTGTTGAATGATCACGCATAAACGCCAGATTCCATAAACATAATAATAGGCCATATCAGACACATCGTAGCCGGTTTTATCGGCATAGAATTTCAAGATTTCCTGCCGGGTCATCATGCCCGGATTATTGCTCGGCTGGCGCACAGTCATTTGCATATGCGGCGGGTCATCCGCTTGTATCCAATATGCCAATGTATTTCCGAGATCCATAAGCGGGTCTCCGAGGGCTGAAATTTCCCAGTCAATAATAGCTGTTATTTTGGTCGGGTCATCTGGCTGTAGGATACAATTATCAATCCTATAATCACCGTGAAGTACGCCCACCTTTCCAGAATCCTCCGGCATATTTGTTTCAAGCCAGTCTTGAATGTCTTCAAAATGCGGCACATCATCGGTCAGGACTTTATTCCAGCGCCGGTTCCAGCCTTTGATTTGGCGTTCGACATAGCCTTCAGGCCGTCCAAAATCTGATAGGCCAGCCGCCTCAACGTCCAATGTATGAAGGTCGCAAAGTTTAGAGAAAAACTCTTCACACAGCGCTCTATTCTCCGTCTCTCCCCAATTCCATTCTTCGGGTATTTTATGCAGGATGTGACCGTCCACCCGGTCCATCACATAAAATTCCTTGCC
>CAZNXP010000166.1:0-5003 GCA_964576955.1 uncultured Algimonas sp. | reverse complement strand
GTATTTAATAGCGGATTATATCTAATTAATTAATATATAAGTCTGAAAATGACCAATATCACTCCTATTTTTCAACTAATGTCCGAATATACAAATTTTTTGAAATGAGCGAAAAGATGCTTGAAAAAGCGAGCAAACCGCCTGTGAGCGGCGTAAATCCTAACTTTGATTGGGAGCGCATTGCCTATTTGGTCAGCGTCAGCCGCACAATGGACCATATTGAAGAAACTGAATTGGTTCCATCGAAGGAAGTTTTATATCAATTTTCTGCCCGAGGGCACGATGTGGCACAAATCATGTTAGGAAGCTTGCTGGATAAGCCTCATGACGCGACCTGTGGCTATTATAGGTCTCGCCCCATGTTGCTCTGCTTAGGTGTTGATCTTGAAGATGCCATGGCAGGTCCGCTGGCAAAATCTGGAGGCTATAGTGACGGCCGAGATATAGGCGTTGTATTTAATTATCCAAATCCGGGTAGCACCAGTGCCTTACCGATGTGCGGCGGCGTTGGCGCGCAGTATACACCGAGCGCAGGCTGGGCGCAGGCGGTCGAATATTATAATAAGGTTCTGAAGAACTCGGACTATAAAGATGCCATCGCAGTTGTGCAGGGCGGGGATGCGTCCGTGGCCACCAATGGATTTTGGTCTGCCCTGACCATGGCGACCACATTGAAGCTACCCATGTTGTTTTACATTGAGGATAATGGCTATGGCATTTCTGTTAAGTCAGACAAGCAAACACCGGGATGTAATATTGCTGCGAATTTGGCTTCTTTTCAGGGACTAACAATTTTCGACGGCGATGGAACTGAACCCACCGAGGCTTCAGAGCTTATCTATAAATCTGTTGAACATGTGCGAGGGCGTCAGGGACCAGTTTTATTACGGTTGCGTGTTCCGCGCTTGTCGGGACATTCGGCGCAAGATACGCAGACTTATAAATCAGAAGATGAAATTTTAGCGGAACGTGCGCGCGACCCACTTCCTAAATTGAAATCCTATCTCATCCCCAATCACATAAGTGAGGATGAGTGGGCCAGTATTGAGGCGCGGGCTGAGAAAGATGTGAGAGAGGCATTAGAGAAGGCTAAGACCCGCCCAATTGCCAATCCCGAAACGATTGAAACATTTGCATTTTCAGAAACAGATGATGACGGCAATATTATAAGCCAAGTTATGGGTGGCGTTCATGCTAATGGGCATGTTTTCCCAGATTCGGATGCAGAGCCTCAGCCAGAAGGCAAACGTATCAACATGGTCACCGCCATTCGCAGAACCTTAGATTTTGAACTTAAGACCAATGAAAAAGTTGTGGTCTTTGGTGAGGATGTGGGCCCAAAGGGCGGTGTTCACGCTGTGACGATGGGGCTCCAAGACAAGCATGGCGAGGACCGTGTCTTTGATACGAGTCTGTCTGAGGAAGGCATTATTGGGCGCGCTGTCGGCATGGCGATGGCGGGCCTTGTTCCCGTGCCTGAAATTCAATTCCGTAAATATGCAGATCCCGCAGTCGAGCAGCTCAATGATTGCGGCACGATGCGTTGGCGGACCAATAACCGTTTTGCCGCGCCCATTACGGTTCGTATTCCGGGGGGTTATTTTAAATGCGGCGATCCTTGGCACAGCCAAACCAATGAAGTTCAATTTGCACATGCGGTGGGCTGGAAGGTGGCCGTTCCGTCCAACGCAGAAGATGCCGTAGGTTTGCTTCGAACCTCTATGAGAGGCAATGATCCTGTCTTCTTTTTTGAACATCGTTCAATGCTCGACCATGCTTGGGCACGCCGTCCTTATCCGGGTGACAAATATTGCCTCCCATTTGGCAAAGCAAAAATAACGCAAGAGGGTGAGCAACTTACAATCGTGACCTGGGGCGCTATGGTTGAACGCTGTGAAAATGCCGCCAAGGCCTCTGGAAAGAGCGTGGAAGTCATCGACCTGCGTACGCTTATCCCTTGGGATAAAGAGGCCGTGTTGAAATCCGTTAAGAAGACAACGCGCTGCCTCGTCGTGCATGAAGATAATGGCACGGCTGGTTTCGGCGCGGAAATATTGACAGTTGTCGGAGAGTCTTGTTTCTTGGACCTTGATGCCCCGTTGTCTCGAGTCACAATGCCAGATATTCCAAGCCCGCATAATCCCGTCTTGCTCAACGCAGCGGTGCCAAGTGAAGCGGATATTGAGCGTAAAATTCTTCACCTTATTTCGTTTTAGGAATAGCCATGTCAATTATTGAAATAAAGGTGCCAGAGGACAATGAAGAAGGCACCACGATGAAGATCCAAAAATGGCTCAAATCTGTTGGTGACAAAGTTTCAAAAGATGAACCGCTTGTCGAAATTGAAACCGATAAAGTGACTATGGAAATTGAAGCGCCAGACGATGGCATCTTGAGTACCATTAGCTGTGATATCGGGGAAGATGTTGAAGCCGGAGCCGTCATCGGAAAATTGTCTACGGACTCAACTGTGGGCGCAGGTGATGAGGTACTTGCGAGTGAAGAAACGCCGATACAGCCAGTGACCTCAGCTCCGTCGCCAGACTTGTCAAAGGCGGCTAATTTAGGATTAAGCCCTTCCGTCAGGCGGTTGGTTGCGAAGCATGATTTAGACGTGTCCACTGTTGAAGGCACAGGAAAAGGCGGGCGGCTGACCTTAGCGGATGTAAAATCCTATCATGCAAAAGGGACGGCAAAACCAAAACAACCTGGCTCGGCAAATGTGGCCTTTGGCGATCAAATGATATCCCATTCCAATATGCGCCAGTCCATCGCAAAACATATGTCGCATTCCGTCGCGACGGCGCCCCATGTCACCGCCGTCTTTGAACTCGACTTTACAGCAATTATGGCGCACCGGGCCGCGAATAAGGGGGCATTTGCAGCTAAAGGCGTGAAGCTAACTTACACAGCTTATTTTATAATGGCTTGTGTCGAAGCGATGAAGGTCGCGCCTTCTGTGAATAGTCGTTGGCATGATGATAAGTTACAGATTTTTGGAGATGTGAATATTGGCGTCGGGACGAGCCTTGGCACTGAGGGACTTGTCGTCCCTGTTATTCAGAAAACGCAAGATAAAGATCTATTTGAGACCGCGCAAAATCTTCAAGATGTTATCGACAGAGCAAGGGAGAATAAACTCAAATCTGCCGACGTAAAAGGCGGGACATTTACGATTTCCAATCACGGGGTAAGCGGTAGCCTTATCGCAAGCCCAATCATTATTAATCAACCGCAATCCGCTATTCTCGGTATCGGAAAGTTAGAAAAACGCGTCGTTGTAAAAACAATTGAAGGTCAGGACGCCGTAGTGATTAAGCCAATGGCTTTCGTGAGCTTGACCATCGATCATCGCGTTTTAGACGGTCACCAAACAAATACGTGGCTGTCGACTTTTGTGGAGTGTTTGGAAAATTGGCAAGACAATAAAGCTTGAGATATTAGGCTATTATTGGGCAAAGTATGCTTGTTCCTCGAGCTCTGCCTCATGGAATGGCGCGACTTGACCGCCAGCAGTACATTTGCTGCGATGCTTTCAATACTTATCCATAACGCAAATTTACCTTGCTCCCAAATAAATCTATCAGAAAAATTGATAGGAAGTTGGGCGCCGGCAACACTTCGATTAGTAAATATTGAGATTTCAGAGCCAGTCATGCTGGTCCTCTTTACGTTGAAAATTGTAGGCATCAGTTGCGCATTATTTAAACTGCGCCGCGATCTCTTTTAGCGAGTGGTCACTATCGGCTAGCCGGGTCGGCGGAACTTTGGCTTGGGCCGTTATGAGCCGTTTTGCCGTCATAAATTCTGGCGGGCTATTGATGGCATCAGCGGCAATCAACACGTCGTTCTTAAAGTAGAAAACTGAGAATTTTTCGCTTTTCTCATCACCGCGAATGACGAGATTATCATAGTCAGTGGAGAGCCCAGCAATTTGTAATTTGATATTATATTGATCTGACCAGAACCACGGGCAGTCCAGCTTTGGTGCGAGCTTTCCAAGAATAGCGGCAGCTACTTGCTTGCCTTGCTCAATCGCATTGTGGACGCTCTCAAGGCGTCCCATGCGACCATAAGGTTGGATGAGGCGTTTTGCGCAGTCTCCTGCCGCATAGACGTTAGGGAGGTTTGTACGGCCAGTCTCATCAACCAGAATGCCGTCTTCACATTCGACACCAGCGTCTTTGGCGATTTGGATATTAGGCAATATGCCAATACCAATGAGGAGCGCATCACAGGGTAGAACTTCACCCGTCGAGAGGGTGACGTTTTCAACCTTGCCGTCTTTTTCATTTATAGAGGAAGTGGAGCATGCCGTTTTAATGCTTACGCCATGACGGTTGTGTAGATTTTCATAAAAGGCACTAATAATGGGGCTTGTCACGCGCGCTAAGACGCGGTCCGCCAATTCTAATACCGTGACGTCTGTGCCTAATGTTTTAGCAACGGCCGCTGTTTCAAGGCCGATATAGCCTGCGCCAATGATAACAAGTTTCTTATCCTCGCCAACATGAGGACGAAGCGCGTCAACATCTGCGAGGTCCCGCAAACCAAACACATTTTCTAAGTCTGCACCTTCCATCGGGAGCTGCCGATTGCGAGACCCAGTTGCAAAAACGAGGTGGTCAAAACTTATAGTCTTGCCAGTATTTGTCTTTGTTGTATTCGCTTTTACGTCAACGGAGATAACCTTCGTCTCGGTGAGAACTTCAACATTTTGCGCGGCGTACCACTCCGAATTTTTGAAATAGAGGCGCTCTTGCTCCAAATCGCCTTTTAGATAGGCTTTTGACAAAGGCGGGCGTTGATAGGGCAGGGACGGCTCATCTCCGACGATTGTAATGCTGCCGTCAAATCCGCCTTGGCGCAGTGAGGCCGCGGTTTGCGCCGCCGCTTGACCCGCGCCAATTATCAATACCGTTTTTTGTGTCACGTTTAGCTTTTACTCTTTTTCAAATCGAGGGCAACGTCGACGATCATATCTTCTTGGCCGCCGACCATAC
>CAZNXP010000165.1:0-5004 GCA_964576955.1 uncultured Algimonas sp. | reverse complement strand
AAGCGGCAGGCGCGGAAATCGTGCCAATTACATTGCCGCATACTAAATATGCGCTTCCCGCCTATTATGTGGTGGCCCCAGCGGAGGCCTCGTCCAATCTCGCGCGCTATGATGGTATGCGCTATGGCCTTCGGGTTGACGGCAAAGACCTTGCGGAAACCTATGAGCGCACACGCACCGAAGGCTTTGGCGATGAAGTCCGCCGCCGTATCATGATCGGAACTTATGTTCTGTCTGCGGGTTATTACGACGCCTATTATCTGCGCGCGCAAAAGGTCCGTACCCGCATCGTCCAAGATTTCGAAAATGCGTGGGAGAGCTGCGACGCCATCCTAACACCAACCGCGCCAAGCGCCGCCTTTGCCGTTGGCCGCAAAGTCAATGACCCCGTGCAAATGTATTTGAATGACATCTTCACGGTGACAACGAACCTCGCGGGATTACCGGGAATTTCCGTGCCAGCAGGCCTCGATAAAAATGGCCTGCCGCTAGGCCTGCAAATCATCGGCCGCGCGATGGATGAGGCGACGGTGTTTAAAGCCGCGGGTGCATTGGAAGATGCCGCTGGGTTTACGGCGAAGCCTGAGGCCTGGTGGAGATAAATATGGCTTATATTGACGGATTTGTATTTGCTGTGCCCACCGCCAATAAAGAAAAATTCCGTCAATTCGGTGAAAAATTTGATCAACTCTTTATCAAACACGGCGCGGCGCAGGTCATTGAGGCTTGGGGCGACGATGTCCCCAAAGGAGAGACAACCGATTTCTACCGCGCCGTCAAAGCCAAAGAAGACGAAACCATCGTCTTCTCTTGGATTTTTTGGCCTGACAAAGCGACGCGTGATGCGGGGAATGAAAAAGTCATGGCCGATATGGAGGCGATGGGCGGCGAGGCAGCGGACATGCCATTTGACGGCAAACGCATGATTTACGGCGGATTTGACGTTCTAGTTGAGCTCTAAAAGCGACACGAGAATATCGGTAGCCGACTAACTTTAAGCCATTTTAACGTGTTTTCGCTATATAGTCCCCAACTGGCTAATGGGGGCGTAAGTAAATGCGTAGTCTTTTCTTCATTTTCGGACTTATTTTGGCGCTGATTGCAGCGTCATTTTTACCGCAAGTCAAAGACTTCCGCGCGGAAAAAGCCTCGGTACATTTTGAACAAGGTAATCTAAAGGCGGCGAAGCGCTGGTATTTCCTTGGTAAGCTGCAAGGCGATGTGCAGGCCGCAAATAATTATCACGTGTTAGACTATCGAGAAATTAGATATAACGAAAATGCATCAAAAGAAAAAAAGAGCGATAATTATGTAAAAGCCACGCGAGCTTTCGAGAAGCTAGCGCAAAAAGGTTCTGTCCCAGCCGCCTATAACGCCGGGATGTTTTATTACAAAAGCTCTTTTAATTCCGCGAATTATATAAAAGGACTGAACTATTTTGATCTTGCGGCGGCCTCAGGCGATGAGATGTCCCGCCATGCCGCTGACATGATGCGCGCCCGTTCCTTCACTGTTACCCTCGCTGGTTCAGACAATGCTCGCCGCCGTTCAGCGATAAAGCGAGCCCGTGAAAAGCGGAATGAGAAAATATACCGTGAGTATAAGAAAAGCGCGGATGCTGGAAATGGTTTTGCAGCGTATAAATTTGCGCAAACTACACGTTTCGACGAGAAGAAATTACGCGCCGCTGAGAAATATGCACGAATGGGTGCCGAAACTGGATATGCAGACGCGCAAAATTTCTTGGGCGAGTATTATCCGAAACGAAAAGATAGTCAGGCTTGGCTAGAAAAAGCCGCAATGAATCCTCATAATCGGAGCTTGAGAGCGGCAAGTGAACTTGCGATGCGGGCTGAAAAAAGACGAGACCACAGGACGCGGCGCAAATGGTTGGAACTTGCCTCGACCCCTCGAGCGCCATTTCATTATCATATTATCGCCGAGTCTGGAGTTTTACGGTGGAGAGGGCTCCAAAATACAATAAATGCCGATGCGAATAACACAAAAGAGGCCGCCTATGAACTCGCCTTGATGCAATTGGATGGAATAGGCGGTGCCGTCGATAAAGCTGGCGCGATTAAAAATCTCGAATATGCAGATGATTGGGATGATGCCGCTTTATTATTGGCTGAAGTGAAATCCGGGCGGAAGATAGCAGATAAAAATACATCCGATCGCTCCTCACAAAGATTACTTCAGGAAAACCTCAAAAAAATAGACTCGCAAAAACATAGGCCTTATTATTCAAAGTTACGGCCACTGGTAGCAAATAAACAGATACGTTATGCGACGCAAACTGATGTGAAGAAATATGCTCAGGGCGTATCGACAATGTACAGTAATGAGAAAACGGGTTTCAGAACATGGGGAAAGGTGAAGGACTGTTTAAGATCCGGTAGCTGTTTCTATATTGACAGACCCATCATTTTACCTGCCGATATGTTTGGCGCGCATTCCGCTACATTTATTGTCGACCCGGCCGTAATTTTGCCGAAACAACATCTAAGTCATAACAAATATATTTTCATGAATGAACTGCAGATACCCAAGTAATTTATATGATTTAAACCCATTGTGAAACGTGCCTCAATTGTTAAAACCCGTTACACATTGAGGAAGAGACATGTTCATAGCGCCCCGCATTGCGGATAAAAAAGACTGGATCACGACCGAGACAAGTGAGTGACCATTGGGAATAGTTGGAGGAAAACATGCCCTACATAGACGGATTTGTATTTGCTGTGCCCACCGCCAATAAAGAAAAATTCCGTCAATTCGGTGAAAAATTTGATCAACTCTTTATCAAACACGGCGCGGCGCAGGTCATTGAGGCTTGGGGCGACGATGTCCCCAAAGGAGAGACAACCGATTTCTACCGCGCCGTCAAAGCCAAAGAAGACGAAACCATCGTCTTCTCTTGGATTTTTTGGCCTGACAAAGCGACGCGTGATGCGGGGAATGAAAAAGTCATGGCCGATATGGAGGCGATGGGCGGCGAGGCAGCGGACATGCCATTTGACGGCAAACGCATGATTTACGGCGGATTTGACGTTCTAGTTGAGCTCTAAAAGCGACACGAGAATATCGGTAGCCGACTAACTTTAAGCCATTTTAACGTGTTTTCGCTATATAGTCCCCAACTGGCTAATGGGGGCGTAAGTAAATGCGTAGTCTTTTCTTCATTTTCGGACTTATTTTGGCGCTGATTGCAGCGTCATTTTTACCGCAGGCCAAAGACTTCCGCGCGGAAAAATCCAATGCATATTTTGAACAAGGCAATCTAAAGGCGGCGAAACGCTGGTATTTCCTTGGGAAGTTACAGGGTGATCTGGAGGCCGCGAATAATTATCATGTTCTAAGCTATCAGTTTACGCGGTATAGTGAAAATGTCTCTGATAAAAAGAAAAATGCCAATTGGAGAAAGAGCTTTCGCGCTTTTGACAAGCTCACGCAAAAGGGCTCTGTGTCTGCCGCCTATAATGCGGGGATGTTCTATTACGGGAGCAGGCCAGGGACCTCAGATTTTGCAAATGGATTGAAATATTTCGACTATGCCGCAGCTTCAGGCGATGAAATATCGAAACATGCCGCAGACATGATGCGCGCGCGGCAGTATAAGGATGGCGAAAAAAACCGAGCTTTGCGCAAAAGCGCAGATGATGGGAATGCTTGGGCAGCCTATCGATATGTTAGAAGTTATCGCCTTAAAAAAAATCAACCGCGCGACCTAGAAAAATATGCACTGATGGGGGCAGAAGCTGGATATGCTGACGCGCAGCAATATTTGGGCGCCTATTTTCCGCGCCGCAAGGACGCGAAAACGTGGTTAGAAACCGCGGCAACAAATCCGCAAAACCGTAGCCTCACGGCAGCATATGATCTCTCAAAGCTCGCTGAGAAAGAAAAGGACTTTGCTGAAGAACGTCGGTGGTTAAGGATAGGGTCTAAGCCTCGAGCAAAATTTAAATACCCCGTCATTGTTAAGCCAGATGGTTTGCGCTGGCGAGGCCTGCAAAATACCGTCGCCCCTGATGTGAATACGAGTAAAAACGCAGCCTATGAGTTGGCGATTATGCAAGTGGACGGCGTTGGCGGCGCGGTGGACCTTAAGGCTGCAAAAACAAATTTGAAATATGCGGATGAATGGTCAGATGCGCCGCAATTGCTGAAACAACTTCAATCAGGCTTTAAAAAGCTTAACCGCCAGACACGTCGCCAATCCTCCAACGATAGATCTGCATTCGATTTAGTTCGGTATGATAGTCAAAAAAGATTTCCTTTTCACGGCAAGCTTCGGTCTTTCATGGTCAATAAACAAATTCGCTATGCTACTCAAAAAGACTTTGATAAATTTAAGCAAGGTGTGTCGACACGCTACAACAAGGAGAAATGGGGTTTTCGGAAAAGCGGTAATGTCGTGCGTTGCGCTTTAGGTTCGACCTGTTTTTACATAGAAAAGCCCATCATTGTGCCGCCAGATATGTTCGGCGCGAATTCGGTTAGTTTTCTCGTCAACCCCACAATAACTTTGCCGAAACAACCGTCCAGTCACAATCAATATATATTTTTGAACGAACGTTATATACCCAAGTAATTTATATGATTTAAACCCATTGTGAAACGTGCCTCAATTGTTAAAACCCGTTACACATTGAGGAAGAGACATGTTCATAGCGCCCCGCATTGCGGATAAAAAAGACTGGATCAAAGGTGAGACGGGTGATTGGGAAATCATCATTGGGCTAGAGGTCCATGCACAGGTTGCGTCTAATTCCAAACTCTTCTCGGGTTCGGCCACGGAATATGGCTCTGCGCCCAATACGCAGGTCAGCCTCGTCGATGCGGGTATGCCGGGCATGCTCCCCGTCGTGAATGAGTTCTGTATTGAGCAAGCCGTGAAAACCGGCTTTGGCCTTAATGCCAAAATCAATCTTTTCTCGCGCTTTGACCGCAAGAATTATTTCTATGTCGACCTGCCGCAAGGTTATCAAATTTCCCAATTCG
>CAZNXP010000164.1:0-5026 GCA_964576955.1 uncultured Algimonas sp. | reverse complement strand
CTGCGCCCATCAAGACTTTATCGCGCGCATCTTCAAATTCGCGCTGCGTGATTTTGAGCTTATTGCGGCGCGCAGAGAGAAGCGCAGCTTCATTAACGAGGTTCATCAAATCCGCACCAGAAAACCCGGGCGTTCCGCGCGCGACATATTTAATTTCGACATCTGCCGCGATTGGCTTGCCCTTCATATGGACTTCAAGGATTTTTTCGCGGCCTTGAATATCGGGATAAGGCACCTCAATCTGACGGTCAAAACGACCCGGACGCAGCAAAGCTTTATCCAATACGTCAGGACGGTTTGTCGCCGCGATAATAATGATACCTTCATCGCCTTCAAAGCCGTCCATCTCGACGAGGAGCTGGTTCAAAGTTTGCTCACGTTCTTCGTGACCACCCGATGTGCCAACACCGCGGTGACGGCCAACGGCGTCAATCTCATCGATAAAGATGATGCACGGCGCTTGCTTGCGCGCTTCGGCGAACATCTCGCGGACACGCGAGGCACCGACACCGACGAACATTTCGACAAAGTCTGAGCCCGAAATCGTATAGAACGGAACCCCTGCCTCACCCGCAACTGCGCGGGCCAGTAAGGTCTTACCTGTTCCGGGAGGGCCCACAAGCAAAGCACCCGTCGGAATTTTCGCGCCAAGGCGCGTAAAGCGCGTTGGGTCTTTCAAAAATTCGACGACCTCTTTCAAATCTTCTTTAGCGGCTTCCACACCCGCAACATCATCAAATGTTTTGCGCTGGCTATTTTCAGTCAGTAGTTTCGCCTTAGATTTACCGAAACTCATTGCCCCGCCGCGTCCCCCGCCTTGCATATTTTTGAAAAATAAGAGGAAGAGACCTGCAATCAACAGGATGGGTAAAATGGCGAGTAAGATGCTACCTAAAGCGCTTGGCGTCGAGCGTTCCTCATACTCATAAGGAATATCCGTATTCTCGAACAAAGCGTCTGCGTTTAAATTGATAGGTCCAATATTCGTGCGGTAATCTTTACCATTTTCAAGTGTGCCTGAAATCACCCCTGCTTCGACATCAATCTTTGCGGATCTTACATTGCCAGATTCGACCTGCTCCTGAAGATCAGAATAGGTCATGTCATTCTTTTCAGGACCATTAAGTGTCGGGTTACTCGCCGCGAACATGGCCAGTAAAAGAGCAATCACGATGCCCCAAACAATAAAATTGCGAGTATTGGCGTTTTTCATTGGGTTCAGACCTTAAAGGGAGTTCGCGTTTCTTGCTCTATATCATATGGGAGGTCTAACGCCAAAAAAAAGCATCAACTTCACATGTGTTTCATACGACTCAATTTGGGACAGAGTCTTGACTTGAGAACATGCCCTGCAAGCGGGACGCCGAACAAGCCGTGGACGTTATTTTTTCACTCTCAAAAGTCCCATATCCAATGGGAATATCTTTGTGAAAATAGAGAGGCAAGGTCCCCCTCACCTCAGCCGGCAGTTCAAAAAGCGGCTTAAATTCAGAGAGTTGCCGCAGGCTCTGCAGATGTCCCTGCACAGGTTCAACGCGAATATCACTTGTTTTAGCGGTACACATAAAACGACTATCCCAGACATGTGGAACATTGGGCGTCAACTGGATTGGCGATAATTTCGGAACGCCGCCGCGACCCAATACCGCAACCCTATTGCGCAGGAACACAATACTGTGACCGTCTGCGGTGAGTTTTCGTAGGACCCAAGCGCCTGACAGAGTCGCGGAATTGAAATCTAGCCCCGCCATATCAGTACAAAGCCGCTTACGCTTCACCGCGTCAATTGGACCGCCCCGTCCCGAAACTGCATTGAGAATATGTTGTAGCAGCTCCGAAGGCGGCACAGCCTTTGTTTCGACATAGCCCTGTTCATGAAGGACCGCGTGATCCGTTAGCCAATTTGCATGGGTTCGGCGCTCATTGATGAGTTTCTGTGACGCTTTCTTCTGCTGCGTAAGCAAGTCCTCTCGCAAATCATCATCAACGGATAAGGCTTGCCGCGCCCGCACCCGCGCAAAATCTGGATTTTCATTTGAAGGGTCATCGACAAAATCTAATCCATGATGCGAATTGTAACGCCAAATATCTGCGCGGGAGACATCTAGCCACGGACGATAAAGCGTAACCCCTGCGAGGGCGGGCCAAAGCGGTGCATAGGCGGTTTGCGGCATACCCGCCATCCCTCGCCATCCGCTCCCGCGGTCGATGCGCATGAGCACCGTCTCGGCTTGATCATCTTGCGTATGCGCGGTGAGTAAAGTTTGGAGATTATGCGCGCGGCACATCTCTCCCATGGCGTGATACCGATAGGCGCGCGCTTTGGCTTGAATGGCGGATGCAATGCCAGAGTGGGGCCAGCGCCGAACTTTGACGATATAGCCCATCGCGCGCGCGATACTCGCCGCATTCTGCGCCTCTGCTCTACTCCCCTCCCGCAGCGCATGGTCAATAATAAACGCATGAGTGACATGCGGATTACCTCGGCAAGCATGTATTAAAGCCGTACTGTCCCCGCCGCCTGAAAAGGCGATGGCAGCAGGCGCATCGAGATGGATAGGCGGGAGTTTCACCCGCGCAGCTTAGCAGCCCGAGCGGGCGGCTTCTAGCTTGGCTTTACTGGAAACGGTAGCAGACGCATTTGGATATTGGCTGGGCAAGCTGGCCAAGGTCGCGCAAGAATCCGCAGTTTTACCTAATTCGCGCAAGGCTCCTGCTAGGCGCACCATCGCATCAGGCGCTTTCACGCCGCGCGGATCGCGCTTCATACTTGTAATATAAGCATCCGCCGCATCGGCAAATCCGCCGCGAACATAATAGCTCTCACCCAGATAATAATTCATTTCGCCCACGTCAGGCGCATCTGGGTTAAATTGCAGATATTGTTTGAGTGAAATTTGTGCACCCGCGAAATCCCCTTCCGCCAAAAGCCGCTTTCCAGTTTCGCCCAATTCCGTGATATCATTTGTTGGCGCGGGTGCAGCTGGCGCTTGAGAGCCGCCAAGCACCAAAGGCTGTTCCCGGTAGACAGGCGCGCCGCCGAGCGGATCAAGCGGTGTCGTTGGTCCATATGACACAGGCCCCCGCCGAGATTGAATTGGGCGGCTTTGTTCCTGTGCAATCAAATCAACCGCGTCTAAATGCACGCGCATGCGCCCGGCCATATCTTGGATAATTTGTAGCTCCGTGCGCAGCTGCATAACTTCGCCTTTTAACCCATCGCGTTCATAAGCGACGCGCTCAAGCTCGCCGCGAAGCGTTCTTTGGGCCGTTTCTAAAGAATCAATACGTGACATGAGCCGTTCAGCCGCAGGGTCGCCTGTTAGCATGCGCGATTCCAACCGCGCTAGCCGCTCCGCTAATGCCGCATTTTGCGCCGCTAAATCTTTTTTAGATTGCGCCTGCGCTGGGGTGGCCGCGAAAAAACTAACCGCTAGGACTGCAACAAAAAATGCTTTTATCACCTGTGACATTTGGGTCTCCAAGACCGAGTTAAATATGCAAACACCGTCAGCTATAGCCGACGGCGCAAAGATTTATCACTTAATTCGCGTACAGAGTTATGAACACGATCTTAATTTTCAATGAATTGCCTTAGCTCACACCGCCGAGGTTCAAATTCGTATATCCATTTCGATTTCGCGCCCAACCCGATTCACTGGCGCGGCCATCAATAGGACGCTCCTTACCATATGAAATGGTCCGCAGACGATTAGGCGAAACCCCTTGGCTAATTAAAAAGGACTGGACGCTGCTCGCTCGGCGGGCGCCAAGTGCCAGATTATATTCGCGTGTACCGCGCTCATCCGCATGCCCTTCAATAACAGCTGTCGCCCTATCATATTGCTTCAACCAGTCCGCTTGACGGCGAAGCACATCTCTAGCTTCAGATGTTAGGTCATATTGATCATACCCAAAGAAGATACGCGGCTCTCCGCCAGACTGAAACGCAAAGTCTTCGGCAGACCCGGGTACTGGCAGATTGGGGTCTGGAAGGACTTCCGCACTCACGGGCGGTTGTTGTATAGGCGCAGGAGCTGGTGCCTCTGTGGCGGGTTCAAAGATTTGAGGAGGCGGAGCTTCTGCGGCAGGTGCGGGCGCCTGCGCCACTTCAGGAACAGTATCCGGCTGCGACGCACATGCACTTAGAACGAAAAGGGCTGCGCCGCCTATAAGGTAATTCTTCATCAATCTCTCCTTCGGTTACAGCGTATAATCTGCCCCGCTGTATGAATGGCTATAAAAACACGCTTTATGACGTAATCAAGGCAGAAATTAGTCCACCCCGTAATTTATTTGGTAAATCGGACAATTAAGACAATCTGCTATTGTAAAAGCGGAGACCAAGCGGGGTCGGACGCCATGCCCGGCGTTCTGACCCGCCGTAAGTTCTGACCCGTCAAATCGACCGACCAAACTTCACTTCGGCCTTCAATCCCGCGATAAGCCCGCGAGAAAATAATAACGCGGCCATTGGGTGACCATGTCGGGCTTTCGTCCGAGTAGCTGTCCGTCAACATTCTCTCATTTTTGCCGTCCACATCCATGACGCCAATACCGAATTTGCCATTATGGCTGCGGACGAAAGCAATTTTATCACCGCGCGGACTCCATATCGGCGCGGTATAGCGGCCTTGGCCAAAACTAATCCGCTTCACGGAACGGCCATTCGTATCCATTGTATAGAGCTGGGGCGAGCCGCCGCGGTCAGAATTAAAGACAATTTTTCTGCCATCTGGCGAAAAGCTCGCCGAGACATCAATGGCAGGATCTGTTGTCAGGCGCCTTGTGCTCCGCGAGACCAAATCCATGACATAGACATCGGAATTACTGCCCTGCGCCATTGTTAGAATGAGGCTTCTTCCATCAGGTGATAAATGCGGCGCAAAGGTCATGCCCGGGAAATTCCCCAGCAATTCACGGCGGCCTGTTTCAATATCTAGTAGATAGACATGCGGATTAGAATTCTCGTAATTCATATAGACAATCGTCTGAGAATTTGGAGAGAAGCGCGGCGTCAAAACCA
>CAZNXP010000163.1:0-5092 GCA_964576955.1 uncultured Algimonas sp. | reverse complement strand
TTCAACACGAAAAAAAGATGCGTCCACGCTGTGGCGGTTTGCCCCTATGTTTAAATGGTTCTCTCGGACATTGGACAAGTAAGACGTCACTTACCTGTACCGAGAGACAGCGGGGTTGAGCAGCTTCAGGTGACACTGAAGCCTGTGCCGGACCTTTAGGAACGAGAGCCGACCTGTCAGTCCAAGTGGCTGAACTCAGGGGTTTATGACTGGCCGTTTCTTCAAAAACCGTTGCCGCGTGGTCCGAGCAATTGGCGTAAGCCAAATGCTCAAGACTTCTGCGTAAAACATTTTATTTATTTTGGTCTCCATCGCGGAGGTCACCACGCGGGCCGTCCTTTTTTCGGATAAACCCAAGCTTTGGCAGTCCCTTGATGGGCTGTGAGCGTAACCGCGTGAGATAAATTATGACCCGAGTTTCAGGACGCCGCTTTCGGCCTAAACCCGCACCTTTGAGACAATGGGAAAGAGACAGGGCAGGCAAGTCTCGGCGCGTTAGCTACCCGTTTTGACGTCACTCCCAACGCTCGTCTCAATGCCAGCGTCTACATCGGCATCAATACCTGTTTCGACATCTGGCCCATCATCATTTGGCGCTGGCGCAACGTCGCTGTCATCTGGCGGCGTTTCAAAGATTGATTCAAGTGATCTAATCCTCGCGAATTTCTTATTGAAATTATCATATTTCGTATTCAGCACGTAACCTTCTGGGATTAAATTCAAATCGGATTCGACATCATCAATTCCAATATCACGCGAAATCGTATCCGACAGGGTCAGCGCGGCCACCTCGAGAACCTCGACTAATTGTTCTTCGGACATCTCCGCCCATATGGCGGCATTTTCTTTCGCTGTCCCATCTTTCGTTTTCGTGGAGATGCCCACAGCATATTGATTGCGGTAAATATTATCAGAAAACTCGATAAGATTGGCGTTACCCGCACTCTCTTGGAACTGTTCCAGCTCAGGTCGATTTGGAAATAACATCGCGAGCGAATGCACATATAAGGTCCCAAAATTTGGCGTGAAGGAATATTTCATATCGACAAGGAGAACCGCGTCAGCATCTGATTCTGTGATTAACAGCCCGCGCAAACCCGGATATTCACTGCGTACGATTTTGAAGTCCTCAATACCGGCCAGCGTCGTGCCTTCTAGTGATTGCTCGACCTGTTTCTTAAATTCAAAGGCATAATCATGGCCTTCTAATTTTTCGCGTACGGGCTTGGCCATCTTATTTGCATTTATGGAACGCACGCTCGTGACACCAACATCGAGCAATACGGGGAGAAGGGTGAAGCTGGACGCTAGGCCCGCCACCTGGGAAAATGTGGAGTTTCGTTTTATATCTGCGCCAATCTCGTCTTGCTTGGCAATCAAAACCGCATCTACCGTTTTGATATGTTGCCGCGCGCCCGCATCAAGATAATTTTCGCTCGGCTTTGGCGCACTTGCACAGGCCGAAAGGCTGATAATCGCGGCTACCGCCAAGACGCGCATAATAAATGACCGCATTCGTCTCACTCCCCATAAATCGAGTAACAAGTTAATACTTAATCAAGACTCAGCTTATGGACCGGACTGTAGATTGGCAATTCACAAACGCATTATTGAATTTTTCGAAAAATTTTATTTTTATAAATCAAAACCTTAACAGATAATTTGAGATATCACTTTTTTTGCCAAACAAAAACCAAAGCCCGCCTCTGCCCGAAATATGAGTTTGAGACATTAAAAAACCCCGCTCATCATTTGATCAGCGGGGCTGTTTTTATCTTAGTGTTGACAGCAGATTAGAATTTCCAATCGCCCGTAATCATGCAAGTGCCATCACCTGCGTCCTTCGTGCCCGCAGGGCAATTTAGCGGCGCCGTTGTCGTCGTCGTTGATGTTGTCGCGGGCTGCGGGGCCGTCCCGCCAGACTTATGGATAATAGGCGCGCTATTCGTTGTGTGTGAACCTACGGCCTTATCGCCATATTTCTTCGCAGATCTGGCGGCGTTCCCGCCGTATGTTGTTGCAGAACTTTTGGCTTTTTCTATCGCGAGGTCTTTAGCGGCATCCTGAACACCACCCGTGGACACACCGCCAACAGAGGGGATGCCATTTGTGTATTTTGAAGCTGACCCTCGGGCTTTATCGATAGCTACATCTTTACCAGCATCGATCATCCCGTCCTTGGACAGGTCGTCGAGGTCGACTTTCGTTCCTGTCAATCCTTCGACTTTATTTTCAGCACGGCCTTTCACAACGGCTATCGCCGCATCTTCTTTTGAACCGCCCTTCAATAAGGTTTTGCCAGCTGTTAACGCGTCATCTGTGGTCGCATTGTCAAGAACCGTGTCGACAGCTTTATCTTTGACCTTATCGGTCAAAGCACCCGTTGGGATTTGAGCGAAAGCGAGGGTTGGTAGAGCGATAAACGCGGCGGCCGCAGTGAGAGCTATAGATTTTTTCATGAAAATCTCCATTTTTTTCAGATGTAGGGACCTCGCCTGAGATTGTGGCAGGAACAAGGCAATTTAGCGTTATATGGCGCATGTAACGCTCCACTATATTAACCTCGCCTGAATCCTAGTTTATTGCAGATGGGTAATATTTTCCCATCAAGAATTGAAAACCCGGATTTTTTTCCCGAAACGTGACGCCAGTCACGCTCGGGCGAAGCCAGACAGAATATAGGTAAGCTCCCGAAACGGGGCGTATCGGGAACACAGGTGTGGCGGACGTTAAGCGAACCTCCCCTTCGCCGCCACACCTCTCATCGGACAAGAGAGGACTCCAGTTAAGTTCTCTCTATCTAATGAGAGGGTGACTCACACAGGTATTTAACGGTCAGATCACCCTCTCCTCGCGAGAGGCCAGTCAGAACCTAAAGACATAATAATTCCAATAGAAAACTCTCATCATCCTAGAGCCCATATCGTGTTGACTCTTGTTTCATCAGATTGAGATGTAACGAAAAGGTTAGATAAAACGGGTCAAATTTTTGCCCAATCCATCCAAAAATCCTCTATATTTTTAAAAAATTGAACAAATTTTCACAACAAGCTCGCAAAATTATGGTAAGCGTAAACTGCAATTTCAGAAAAGCTCTGTGCCAAGAGCAAGATTTCTCTGAAAAAAACGTCTAAAAGGAGAGACAACATGACCACATCCAATCTTCGCCCTCTGATTTTTTCCGCCGCAATCGGACTATTATCAGTCTCAATTCCAGTGACATCCCATGCTACTTCGACAGGGCAAATTCACAGCCAATCCTGGGAAATCGAGAATCATTTCACCCCGAGACCCAGCAAAGCGACCCGCATTGATTTTGAAGCCTTAGACTTCATTTTCAGCGAAACAGTTCTTTTTATGGGCCCCAGCACGCGTAAACGGCCGCCCTCACCAAAACTTCAACTCGGAACACGGCAAACAACCACACACACCTCTCCCTATAGGTTAGAAGGAAATAAGGTCATGTATTCTATCTTCACAAAAGAGGTGAAGTCAGACATGAAAGCCTATGCCGAAGAACTCATTGAACTTGGCAATAATTTGGATATCCCGTCACTGTCCAGAAACGAGCAATTAGCTTATTGGATAAATTTGCATAATTTGGTTGTAATAACGACGATTTCAGAAAGTTACCCGCCCCCTTATCGCCGCCCAACTCGCATCAAACCTATAAAAGGATCCGACGAGTTTTTGCATGATGCGAAGCTAATAACAATTGACAATGTCGATCTGTCTTTACGCGATATTAGAGAAAAAATTGTTTTCCCAAATTGGAAAGATAAAGATGTCCCTTATGCCTTCCATCTTGGTTATCTTGGATCGCCGTCTATGGGCAATTTCGCCTATAACGCGCCGGCGCTAAAATCACAGTTGAAGGAAAATGCGGAAGAATTTGTCAATTCGCTGAGGGCCTATCATAGGGGCGAACTCAACGCTTATTTCCGCGATGTTTCGCCTTGGTATTATCCAGATTTAAACCAAGATTTAGATCAATATTTTA
The DNA here is from genome assembly GCA_964576955.1 of uncultured Algimonas sp. Lineage (GTDB taxonomy): Bacteria > Pseudomonadota > Alphaproteobacteria > Caulobacterales > Maricaulaceae > Litorimonas. The sequence goes on along the minus strand of CAZNXP010000163.1, from coordinate 1,092 downwards.
AACAAAGAATGCGGCCCGAAGTCTATGCAATCTATAAGGCAGGCGGGATTAAGAAGATTGCCAAAGAAGAATTAACATTAGCCGATATGACGGGCGGCCTTGGCCGTAAATCTTCCATATCTCCCTTCCAATCAGACGACGATGCAACCGGAATCGGTCTCAATATTACTCAGTTCCTTAGAGAAAGAAGACACAAGATTGACCAACTCCAGAGAATTGAGTGGTTTAAAAACGGTACAGTCACGATAGAAGATATTGAAACGGACGGCGAAACATCTGTTGTTGAATAGAGGCCAAAAATGAGACCCCTTTTAATGCTGCGCGGCATCATTCTAGCAGGCAGTCTTTTCGCAAGCACCTCGGCCTTCGCGCAAGATCCCAAGCTCCAAGACAAGGCCTTGGCGGCAGGCTATAAGGCTATGTTCACCTGCTCGGCGGTTTTTAATGGCGGGAAGACGGCGGAGCAAATTGCGGCGGATGAGCTAGATAATATCTACGGAGATTATGCGCCTGCGATGGAAGCAATTGGCGCGCCCGAAGTTGACGGCATTTCCAAAATTGTGAGTGTCAGTTACGATAAAAATACGCCGCCTAGACTATCCGTCTGGCGCGAGCATTTGGGCTGCACCGCCCTGCCCCAAGGCGCAGCAAAATCAGCGGCCAAACATCTGCCCCGCATCAAATTAAAATCCAACACACGCGATATGTCTGCCGTGCCTTGGCCCATGGGGAACTTGCAGCCCAATCGCCCTCTGCCCGTCGCAATTGATCAAAACGATTTAACCATTGCAGTCGGGAAAGCCTTTGACGGAGAGTTTGGCGGGGCGACAACCGCTGTTTTAATCATGCAAAATGGACGCATCATAAATGAGCGCTACCGCGAGGGGTGGGACATGCACGGCTCGCAACGCACATGGTCTGTGGCAAAATCTATCGGGGCATCACTTATCGGCGCCGCTGTTGAAGATGATATCATCGACGTTACGGATAAAGCCGGGCTGGAGGCTTGGTCACGGGCGGGCGATCCGCGCGCAGACATCACAATTGAAAACCTGCTGCATATGGGAAGCGGACTGCATAGCGACCCCGAGC
>CAZNXP010000162.1:0-5104 GCA_964576955.1 uncultured Algimonas sp. | reverse complement strand
TCATTCAATGTATTGAATGACATATTATCTTGGCCCGTTTTATCTGCCACCCAAGATAAAATTTCCGTCAATCGGGCTTCATATCGCGGTGCATCTTTTACGACATCCCCGACGGTGTCGACAATCACAAATATAAATCCAATCATGAGCCCGACGACCGTCAGAACCGCAATTGTGAGCGCAAGCCAATATGGGAATTTGGGGGAAAGATTATCCATCCACCGCGCAAAGGCATCAATGATGAGCCATATGAATATCGCTAAAGCAAAAGGGGCGAGAAGATCACGCGTCAAATACAGCAGGGCTATCATCGCCATCCCAGCCAAAAAGAGTAAGGTCGCTCGAATTGTTGTGTCATTTGTTGCAATCATTCCCATCTCCCTTTCATCGCATGCTCTTAGCCATATTGCATTCAGGCGTCCGAACCCATAACAAAATCAGGAATTATAGAGGATTTCACCATGAAAAATGGCATATTTCTAGGTACTGATAATGACAATCAAAAACAGTATCTACTCTTACCGCTCGCCAATCGGCATGGCCTTATAGCTGGCGCGACCGGAACAGGTAAAACCGTGACCTTACAAATCCTTTGTGAGGGTCTGTCAAAAGCCGGCGTTCCTGTCTTTGCGGCAGATGTCAAAGGTGATTTATCCGGCATTAGTCAAGCTGGGTCTATTGACCATAAGCTTCATGACAAACTGCTACAGCGCGCCATGCAAATTGGGCTTGGCGAATATGACTATGACGCCAGGCCAACGGTCTTTTGGGACCTTTACGGCGAACAAGGTCATCCTGTGCGCACGACAATTTCCGAAATGGGCCCGACACTTCTCGCTCGGCTCATGGGATTAAATGAAACACAAGAAGGCATTCTGACGATTGCCTTTGAACTGGCGGATGATGACGGCATGCTCTTGCTGGATATGAAAGATCTGCGCGCGCTGCTCAATCATATCAGCGATAATAAAGCCGAAATTTCACGCGAATATGGTAATGTCACGAGCCAATCTGTTGGCGCCATTCAGCGTCAACTTCTAAAACTCGAACGTGCGGGCGCAGATGAATTTTTCGCGGAGCCAGCGCTCGACCTCAAAGACCTAATGAAAACGGATGAGAATGGGCACGGCGTTATCAATATTTTGGCGGCAGATAAGCTCATCAACTCACCAAGCCTCTATTCGACCTTCCTGCTTTGGCTTCTCTCGGAGTTATTTGAGGAATTGCCAGAGGTTGGCAATCCCGACAAACCCAAAATGGTCTTCTTCTTTGACGAAGCGCATTTGCTATTTGATGATGCACCAAAAGCTCTTCTCGCAAAAATCGAACAAGTCGCACGGCTTATCCGCTCCAAAGGTGTTGGTATTTATTTTGTCACACAAAATCCTGCCGATGTACCGGATAGTGTTTTGGGGCAGCTCGGTAATCGTATCCAACATGCTTTGCGCGCCTATACGCCAAAAGAACAAAAAGCCGTTCGCGCGGCGGCTAGCTCTTTTCGCGTGAACCCAAAATTTGACACAGAAGAGGTGATCACAGATTTAGGCGTCGGCGAAGCCCTTGTCTCCGTCTTAGATATCAAGGGTATACCGAGCATTGTCGGCCGCACAATGATCAGGCCTCCCTCCTCCCGCCTAGGTCCAGTCGACGCCGTAGAACGCGCGGCCATTATCGACGGCTCAGACCTAAAAGACAAATATACTGAGACGATTGATCGTGAGAGCGCTTATGAATTGCTAGAAGGTAAGGCCATCGCGCGGGAACAAGCCGAAGAAGAAGCCGAAGCCAAAGCGAAAAAGGCGGATAAAGAAGTCGTCGAAAAAGCGAAAAGCGAAGCTGGAAGCAAGGCCAAAAGACGCACGCGAACCCGCCAGAAAAGGTCGGCTGGAGATGTGATAACTCATGAAGCCAAGCTTTTCGCCCGGCAAATGGTCAGATCGCAAGGCCGCCGAATGCTCCGCGGACTTTTGGGTGGATTGATGCGCCGGTAACGAACGATGGGGATTACTACGCGCTTTGCCCCCTCGCCGACAGGGCGTTTGCATCTCGGACATGCTTATGCAGCCCATATGGCTTTTACGTTTACCCAGCGCCCCAATTCACACACCTATCTTCGCATTGAGGACATTGATCACACCCGCTGCCGTCCCGAATATATATTAGGCATCAAAGAAGATCTTGCTTGGCTTGGATATGACGTAAAATACGACATTCGCATTCAGAGTGAGCATTATTCGGATTATGCGAAAGTCGTCATTGAATTACTGCAGCGGGGGTTAGCTTATACCTGCACCTTAACGCGGAGCGATTTAAAAGCTGGGAAACGGACCGATATATCCGGCAGCCCGTCTCACGCTAACACCGGCCGCGCCTGTGAACGCCTTCGCCGCGCGGCCCAGTATAAAACCCCCTCGCTCCCTTTTGCTGTGCGGTTAAATTTAAAAGCTGCCCTTAGGCGCATCCCCGCTAACTTGCCTTACACTGACAGCGGAGTGGTGAAAGACGCGCTTCCGCCTTTAGCTGAATGGGGGGCCTCCGACCGCCCTGACCCAATTATTGCGCGGCGCGATATTGGGACAAGCTACCATATTGCTGTCACACATGATGATCACCTCCAAGGCATTACACATATCATAAGGGGTGAAGATTTTTTGGATCAAGCGCCTTTTCATGTCCTCCTCCAACATCTCATGGAGTGGGAGACACCCCAATATGAACATCACCGCCTCATAACGGATGAAACGGGCCGGAAATTATCCAAAACTGATAAAGACCTGACGATTCAAAGTTTACGGGAAAGCGGGATGAACCCCGATGACATCTTGTCCCTTGCGCGCGGCTTGTTATAGCAAGCCTAATGGACAATTTTGTCAAAGATATTTGGTATTTCGCAGGGCTTCTCAGCGACATTCAAGACGGCGGAACGCGGACGTTTTCCCTCGCGGGAGAGCCTATCGTCCTCGCCCGCGAAAGTGATAATATTTTCGCGCTCCGTGATATTTGCCCGCACCGCGCCGTGCCGCTCTCCGCGGGATGCGTGAAATCGGGCACGGTTGAATGTCCCTATCATGGTTGGCGCTTTGGCCTTGAAGATGGGCTGTGCAAAGAAATACCCGCCCTGCCCCAAGACTCCGATATGGAGGTCGAGCGCATCGGCGTGCGGACCTATCCTATTCGGCAGGCAGGTCCGCTGATATGGATTTACCTGCGCTCTGACCCAAAGGACATAAGTTCGCCTCCTATCGAGCCGCCAGAGTTTGATCTCCCGCGCGCGCGGGCAACTTTGGATGACGAAGTTGAGCTGGCTTGTCATATTGACCATGCCGTTATTGGCCTGATGGACCCTGCCCACGGTCCCTATGTTCACCGTCAATGGTGGTGGCGTTCCGAAAAATCCATCCATGAAAAAGCCAAAGCCTTTGAACCGCGAGACCTCGGCTTTGCCATGGTCGCTCATACCCCTTCCTCCAATTCTTTTGCCTATAAATTGCTGGGCGGAAAACCTGTCACGGAAATCACTTTCCAATTACCCTCTATTCGAACCGAAGAGATTACAATTGGCAAACGCAAAGTACTGTCTTTTACAGCCCTGACGCCGCTTGATGAAAATAAAACAGCTATTCGGCAGCTTTTCTTTACCGACCATCCAACCTTTCGTATTTTGTCGCCCTTTTTAGGTGGCTTCGCGCGGGCTTTTTTGCGGCAAGATTCCGATATGGTTGATTTGCAGCAAAAGGGGCTCAAGCATGAGCCGCGTCTGATGTTAGTCGAGGACGCTGACACCCAAGCCAAATGGTATTATGCGCTCAAAAAAGCTTGGGCGAAATCGAACTCGACGGGCGAGACTTTTACCAATCCCGTCAAAGCCCGCATTTTGCGCTGGCGGAGTTAATCACGCCCATGACAATTAGGAACTAAAGTGAGATGAAAAAATTTCTGCAAGCCTTAGGCATTATTCTCATTTTGGCGCTTATTATAGGTTTCTTTGTCCTGTCCAAAGTCGTCTGGCCAAAGGTCGATGCAGAAATGAACCCCGTCACCCCGCATGCAGCTTATCCTGTTTCTAAAGCCGCCCAAGCCCTACATGATGAGCTTTGGATTGCTGATCTTCATGCGGATAGTCTTCTCTGGCGGCGCAATCCCGCCAAACATCAAGTTCACGGCCATGTCGATTTTCCCCGCTTGCGAAAAGGCGGTGTCGAATTTCAAATTTTCTCGGCTGTCACAAAATCTCCCAAGGGACAAAACTTTGACGGAAATGACGCGGATGCCCCCGACCAAATCACCTTGCTCGCACAAGCTCAACTTTGGCCCGTTCGGACATGGGGGTCGCTCTATGAACGCGCTGCCTATCAAGCGCAGCGCCTCCAAAAATTGGAACGCCAAGGCGAAGTCCATATCGTTCGCACGCGCGCAGATATGGAAAAAACGGGCCGTGTTTTAGGCCTCCTTCTGACCGAAGGATCGCATCCTCTACAGGGTGATTTAGAAAAAATACTCTGGCTTTATAACGAAGGCTACCGCGCGATGGGCCTGCATCATTTCTTCGACAATGAACTCGGCGGATCCTTACACGGCCGCAGCCAAGCTGGACTCAGTGGATTTGGACGGGCCGCTGTCAAAAAAATGCGGGAAAAAAAGATTATAATCGATGTCGCCCATAGCTCCGTTCAAACCGTGCGCGATGTCTTAGACATCACGCCCGACCCAATCTTCATCAGCCATGGCGGCACAGTCGCGTCTTGTCCCAAGACCAAAAACCGTAATCTACCCGATGACGTTTTGAAAGAAATTGCGGCGCGCGGCGGCATTATTGGAATTGGATATTTTAGCGGCGTCATTTGCGATATTACCCCTGATGGTATTGCCGACGCCATTGTGGATGCGGTTAATCTCCTCGGGCCTGACGCGGTGGCGCTTGGTTCGGATTATGACGGGACAGTCACCGTGTCGCTCGATGCGTCCGAACTCGCAGCCATAACAGATGCTCTCTTGCGCGCCGGCATGGATAAAACGACCATCCGCAAAGTCATGGGCGAAAATGCACGGCGGTTCTTTACTGAGAATTTGCCGGTGGAGTGATGAGAAACACAACGTCAAAAAT
>CAZNXP010000161.1:0-5137 GCA_964576955.1 uncultured Algimonas sp. | reverse complement strand
ATGCAAAGCGGATAAGATCAAAATCCGAACCTCCCTCACCCATCTGGCATTTGGATTCGCCTAAAGAGTCGCTTTTCGGAAAACCTGGTTAAGTCTGTTAACGTGACAAAGCCCAACGCAGGGTATTTTACCAGGACGTCAAATTTTCTTTTTTAAGGCTTGCACCTGGCGTGAGCAGATGTCCGATTGTTAGAATAACATGCGTTAGCGCGGGTATGTCAAAGGGCACACCAGCCGCGATAAAATAACTCACTTTGATACTACAGTCTTTTATGGCTTCTGGAATTTCGGTATCAGACACTGACGTTCCATCTTTCAATGACACGCCGATTCTAGGCCAAGCAAGGCTTTGTTGCTTTGTGGCCTTTACACCCTTCCATGGCAACTGCTCCATAAATTCAGTCGCTTGAACCATAATGTCTTCCATTTGGTCCCGAGGGGTTTGAAGTGCAATTTGACACGCGTCGCGCACTAAATCAGGCTGCCAATAAGCGCCTAATCTCTCGATTGTCTTTTGCGATGGCGTCATGAAATTTGAACTTAGAACTTACCAACAACATTTAAGAAGAAGCCGTCCGATTCATTGTCAAAATCCGTCAAATCATCTGAGAACTTACTAAAGCTATAGCCGCCCCCGACCTTAAGATTATCGCCAACATGGCGGTAGACACCGACCAGAGCGCCATATTGTTCATCATCCGCGAGCTTTGATTTTAAAATCCTGGCTTCGGCTAAGGCTTCCCATCTCTTAATGATATGATATTCCGCGCGCGCGACGCCTAAATAGGCTTCACTATCGACAAAATCATCTGAGCCACGGTCTAACGCGACCTCACCTTTTCTCCAGCCAAATTTACCGCCCACAGCTAATTTAGGGGTCACATCAAATGTCCCATCAACACTTAGAATTTGACTTGTTTGGCGCGCAAGATTTGAGGCCCCAGTGACGGATATTTGTTGCGCCGGTGCCAAATCTTCAAAATAGGTATATTTCGCCAAGGCGTTTAATCGGTCATTATGAACGGGACGGTAAGCCAGCCCGACAACGCCCTCAACATAATCCGCATTTAAGAAACTTGTATCATCTGCATCTGCGTCTGAGACGGCGAAATTAAATCTGGCTATCGCTTCAATATCTTCATTGGCATCAAAGGCTACAGTATTACGGCTCAACCATGTGGTTCTATCGCGCTCTGTGCCGTTCAGCACGCCATCTTCAAAGCGGCCTTCTAATTGAGACGCAACCCGCAGACCATCTGAAACACGGCCCGCTGAGACTGAGAATGCGGTCCGTTCAAATGATCCATTAATTTCATCATCAATTGTGCCGTTTTCAACACTCGCGCCGAATGTCCATTTATCGTCAGGCGCAAACTTTAGGCCAAAACTATGTGTTAGTTGTTGTCCTCTATCGCCATGTCCATATTGCTCTTCCGCATAGATAGACAGATTGTCATTGAGTTGAGAACGGCCACCTGCCGTTAAAACACCTGCATCTCTATAACCATCACGTTCAGTGAGCGTCCCTGTATCCGAACGATCTGTGGACAGGGCATAGCCGAGGTAGAATTCAGTATTATCGTCTTTCTTGAACGTGGCCTGTGCTTGCGCCCCTAAGCCGCCATCTCCGTCAGACACCTCGCCTCGGATGGAGAGCTTGTCTGAGACTTTTACATCAACGCCAACACCGTATCGGGAATTATCCGACCTTGTATCGTCCTGATCGACGGTCTCTTGTGCAAAGGCTGTCAGGCTGGTGCTATCACTCGGGCTAAATGTAATTTCGCCGCTAACATCTGTTCTCGAGCCGTCAAATTCTGTCCGGTTCGGAGAAAGGAAGGCAGCCTGAGCCGCCGTATCAACATCATCATGGCGAACACCGATTTTCGCCAAGAATTGATCGTTAAAGGCGTGACTGACATCAGCGTAAAGGGCCTTCGTATCGCCGCGCCGCGAACTTTCAATCTCTTCATATTGAACATTTAAACTACTATTCGGCGATAGATGTGTTCGCAGTCCTAGCGAGATGCGGTCAACTTCGCCGCTATCAATCTGGCCAACCCCAGAGAAACCTTCATCTGAATGTTCAATCAACGCAGTTAGGCGCGTATCTAATTTTGCAAACATCGAGTTCAACTCGGCGAGCTCAAGCTGCGTTTCAAGGCGGTAAGCTTCTGCAATTAATCCCGCCGCACCTGGCGTTTCAATATCATCAAAGATAAAACCGCCATCGCTGGAATCAGATTGTCCAAAGCCCGGACCTTCAGTGCGCGCATATTCGAGTTTGATATAGGTATTATCTGATTTTCTAAGGAGTAGATCAGCGCCGTAAAGATCTTGATCGGCCTCCCCGCTATTATCATTTTGAGCCGTCGCGCCGACGCGAATATTATCATTCACCCAATGGGTGGCACGGCCGCCTAGGGTAAAGCCGTCAATATCGGAGGCGTGCGTCGTAAACTCATAACGGGCCACAAGGAAGGCTTCATTTCCAGACAGGCTACCGCTTCTAACAATTTGGCCATCAGAGACTGTTGATTGAAGGGGTTCGGCTAATAGAATTCGTCCTTGAATATAATCAATGTCATAATCTTCTTGCGGACGCAGATTACGCGTTTCCAGAACAAGGCCCGAGACCTTATCTCTAATCTCGATACGCACACGTTCCGACCCGATAGAAAGGTCTTGCCGTTGCAAGAAATAGACACTTCCGCCCGTTCCTCTAAATTCATCACGTCCTGGAAGCGTGCCGGGGTCGGCTGCGAAAACGGTGGCTTCCGTTCTGCGTTCCCCAAAGCGGGTTAATCCGTCAGAATTATAATCCGCAATAGCGCCATATAAACCGCGGTCTAACTGCGCGAACTCAGTCCCTGTTATCTGCGTCGCAAAATTACCCCATTGAACATGGCTATCATCTTTATCAACGCGAACGAAGAAACGGCCTTGGGTCGGGGCATCTTCATATGTGTAGCTATCATCGCCATAAACGGGATAAAAACGATCTGCATCCAAACGGCGTAGCAATTGCCTAGGGTCTTTATCATCCAAATTTCTGAAGATGTCATTTATTCGAGCTTCGCCTGTATCCAAAGCCGCCGTAATTAAATATTCGCCTTTGACTTTACCTTTTAGGTAAAAAGCGCCTCGGCCATTGACAACAACATCCTCAAAATCTTCATCAGAGGCCGCCGTTAAATCTGCTGGACCTACTGCGGCGCGCTGCCCCAATGTGATATCGCCCAAGGCGACATAGAAGAATTCCGTGTCCTTAATATGGACATTACGCTGGAAATTCACGCCCTGTTGCGCCTGATTAAAGACTCTAACGTCTACCGTTTGATCTCCAAAGGGAAGTATTTGTTGCGTGACGAATTTGCCTTCTACGTCAACGGGTGCGGCCCGTCCCATAATGAAAGGCGCATAGCCTCTCGGCACATTGACGCCATTAACCGTGACGGAACCGCCTTTGATACGGATATTCCGTGTTAAAGTTCGGTCTACCCCGTAACCGCCGATAACGCCGGCTGTAAAATTCCTATTCCCTGTCGCGAGTTGGGGATTGTCAACGAGATGGACAGTTTTCGGTTGAGTCTCATCATATCTTCCAAACTGGTCATAAACACGGAGCTGATAGAATATCTCATCGTTGTCTAACGGTACTCTGGAACTTGCAATACCGGCTTTATCGACGGGAATGATAGCGAGAGGCCGATCATTTATAGTTTGATATTTGTCGAATATTCGAACTTCAGCTCTGTGAATGAAAGCCTCGTAATTTGAATAGGCTTGGAAGACCATCAACTCATTTCGAGACACGGTGACAGCATCATTCTTCAAACCAACATTGAGTTTTGGCGTGATATCTAAACCGTCAAATCTGACCTGAATATCTGTCGCTGCTAAGGCAACATCATTAACGCGCTGCGCAGCTTCATAGTCAAAGCCGCTGCCCGCAACAGTTTGTCCGTCTACACTGATTTTGAACGGGGATGCGGATGTACGGGGACGTAAAATATCACCTTCAACATTCTCTTCCGAGTCGTAAGAATACACCCCTCTTAATCTTGGAACCGCCCCGTCATTTGTAACATGGCAGCCAGGCGCTTGGGCTTGAACACAAGCAAAAGCTGGTGCCCTAACATGAGCGACCTGTGCCTGAGCCATGGCGGCAGGCAGGGAGAGAACGACCAAAGCGGATGTTGATAGCGCGAATTTTTTTATCTGATTAAGTCTCATCGGAAGGCTCCTCTTCTCAGAGCGTGGCTTGGTTGAAGCCCTCCTGGTCGCAGTATCTTTTTCTCTATTTCAAGAATGTAACAACACCCCTGCGCCTTCCATAATCTTTGCATTTCAGCCTCTACAGCCGCAATACGTTTGTCTGATAAGCCTCCAAAGCCTTCATAGTCGTGATAATTAAGTTTCAAGACGGATGGCTCAGTTCTCAAGACCTGCACGAGCTGTGCAATATTTGGCATCATAGCGGCCTGCATTTTCGTGCTGCCCGGTAAGAAGGCTTCATTCGACAAATCAAGTGTAACCACTCTTTGGATAGAGGCACCAAAGTTGATCTTACTGATTTTGCCTCTTGTGAGACGCTCGACACGCGGATTCTCGGTTGTCATGCGATATCCGGTTGGCAAGCTGCGCTCATCCACCTTCAGAATGAAGTTAGACCCAATATTTGAATTTGGAACTTCTGCACAGGCAATATGGAAACGGCCATGTTCGTCAGAGATAATAATCAATCCTTTGACGGTCGCCAAGCGCACGCCCGCTATGCCCGGCTCGCCTTGGTCTTGGTAGCCATTGCGGTTCTCATCATCAAAGACTTTGCCGATGATTTCTGAGCAATCAAAGAGTGGGTCTTCTGTCATTTTGACGACAGCTTCCGCTCTGGCAGAAATTTCTGCGCCAGACGCATCGCGGATGAAGGCTTGGTTCGTATGGGCTCCATCACCCACGCCGGCCCCAATAACCATATGTAACGTCCAGACCCGCGTTTGGTTCGCCGTAAAATCAATTCCCTCTAGGATAAGCTCCCGGCCTGCGACTTCTGGCTCTATCTGCGTGCCATCTAACGTGGATGTCTCTTCGATTAATCTGAACCCAGGCGGCGCAAAATCAACGATGTCAACGT
>CAZNXP010000160.1:0-5137 GCA_964576955.1 uncultured Algimonas sp. | reverse complement strand
CATGGGACTAGCCTTAATTTACGTGTTTGGCCCAAAAAACGAACCGCTCCAATGGAATTGAAGCGGCCTGTGGTCGGGCTGAATCATTTATTGCCGCGCCCTATAAGCAAAAGGGGCGCAGTGTGCAAGGGGGTTTGCGAGTCTATCGCGCGCCAAATAGCGCTGAAATTCCTTTAAACGAAAAGTTTGGAGACGCTTTCATCATTTGCAATCCGGCGAATAGCTTCTCCAAGCAATTTTGAGGTCGAACATTCGCGGATTTTTTTGCAATCCTTGACTTTTTGAGGCTGGTCAATCGTGTCAGTGATGACGACCTCGGTCAATTCTGATTTCGTGATGCGTTCCACAGCCGGATCAGAGAGAACGCCGTGGGTAATATAGGCCGAAACAGCGTTGGCGCCGTGGTCTTTTAAGGCTTTCGCCGCATTACAGATCGTTCCGCCTGAATCGATGATGTCATCATAGATGATGCAAGTGCGGCCTGCGACGTCGCCGATGATGTTCATGACTTCGCTTTCGCCCGCTTTCGGACGGCGTTTATCAACAATCGCGATATCGGCATCAAATTCTTTGGCAATCGCCCGTGTCCGCACCACACCGCCTGTATCAGGCGAGACAAAGAGCAAGTTTTTGCGGTCTTTCTTCGAGAACTGCTCGCGAATATCGGTGATGAAGACGGGCTGGCCAAAGAGGTTGTCCGTCGGGATATCAAAAAAGCCTTGGATTTGCCCAGCGTGTAGATCAACCGTGAGAACGCGGTGCGCCCCTGCTTTTGAAATGAGATTCGCGACGAGTTTTGCGGAGATGGGTGTCCGCCCGCCTGTCTTGCGGTCCTGACGGGCATAGCCAAAGTAAGGCACTACGGCTGTAATCCGCTGAGCGGAGGCTCTGACTAAGGCGTCAATCAGAATAAGGAGTTCCATCAAATGGTCATTGGCAGGGGCCGATGTTGGCTGGATGAGGAAGATATCTTCGCCGCGAACATTTTCATTGATGCGAACAAAAATTTCCTGATCTCGGAACCGTTCAATTTCTACGCTTGTCAGAGGGATGTCTAGGACATCTGCAATGCTCTTGGCCAATGGGTTATTGGCGGTACCGCTGATCAGTTTCATGTTTGATGTCCCATGCGGGGTGAATTTTCTAGCGCGTTAGCGTTCTATGTTTTCGGAGTCCATGCGTCAGGGCAGGACGATTGCGGATAAGTTACGCCCATAGGCACGGATTCCCGCATGTGTGTTGCGGCGATAGCTGAAATAGTCCTCGGCATAGGCATAAGTGCATTGTCCCGTCCACTCTGCGCGAATGTTCATCACGGCGAGTCGCGATAATATAAAGGCGGGCAAGTCAAAATGGGCTTTTTTGCCGTTTGGGACGTGAAAGAACTGCGTGTAATCTGCGTCAATTTCGCAAAATTCGGCTTTGAAATCTTCGCCAACTTCGTAATTTTCTGGCCCGATACAGGGGCCGAGCACGGCTGTCATATTCTCGGGCGCCGCGCCTAACTCACACATGGTTGCCACGGTGCTCTCGACAATACCGCTGAGCGCCCCGCGCCACCCTGCATGACAAGCGCCGATAACGCCGGCTTTCGTGTCCGCCAATAAGACAGGTCCGCAATCTGCGGAGAGAGCTGAGATGGCGAGGCCGGACTGAGTTGTGACAAGGCCATCGGCTTCCATATTTGAGACCGCATCGTCTTTTGCGATTATCACCGTGTCGGAATGGATTTGATGTAGGCTGATGAGATGTTTTGCCTCTAACGCTGTATGAATGCGCGCACGGTTTTCTGTGATAGCGGTTGGGTCATCATTTGAGAGCTGTCCTGTGTTCAGGCTAGCATAAATACCCGTTGAGACGCCGCCCTTTGAGCCGAAAAATCCATGTGGAATTGTGAGGAGGTCTGAGGTGAGGTGAGGAGGTGTCATCTTAAACCTATTATCTGAGCCCAAGAGGGTCTGGCAATCCAGGTGAGGAGAGGCACATGGCTTTGAATAGCTCGCCCATTTCTGCTGCATCTGTCAGGCGGTGAAGTTGCCGCGCGATAATGGGTTTCGCCTCAGGTTTAGAACGGATGAGTGTCACGGCCCGCATTTCTAGGCCGAGTTTTGAGAGGAATTCGCGCTGCGGCACGGCGGCGCTAGCCGTTAGGCCTGCGGCCTCAGCCATTTGCGCAAGAGCGGCGAAATCGACCCTTGCGGTGAGGTCCGTATTTCCGGGGTCAGAAAACACGCCCACTTTTTCATGGCGTTTCAAGGCTTGTAGCGTGTCGCCAAATTCCGTGTCCTCAGGACCGTAATCAATGAAGAGCGCGCGTCCGGGGTGGGTTTCAAACCGCGCTGCCAAACTGTCGATGATTTGCGCGGTAGACGGACAGGTCTCTAAGAGGTCATCTTTTCTGGCATCCTGCGCGCCTGCGGGCAAATTCTCCGTTAGGATTGAGGCTGCGGGTACGTCGATTTTCACGAAACACAGCCTGTCCTCTTCGTCTAATCCGACGCGGCGTTCCACCCAGCCGTCTTTGCCCGCGAAAGGGTCGTCGCAGATGAGCTGCTGCACCGGCAGGCAGTCGAGAAATTCATTGCCGATGATGAGACTTGGCCCTGCGGGGACATCCTCCAACCGCGCCGCCCATTGAATAGGCACGCCTGCGCCCATCAAGGTGCGACCTTGGACCGCTTCGAGGGCGGCAGAGGCTTCGATAAGCCAAACCTGTACGGCGGCTTTAAACCCAGCCTCTAACGCGGCCGAGCGGAGCATATCGCTCATCATAATGCCGCGGCCCGGCCCATATTCAATTAGGTGCAAGGTTTCAGGGCGGCCAAGGTCAATCCAGCTTTGCACGCACCAAAGGCCCAACACTTCACCGAACATTTGCGAAATTTCGGGGGCCGTAATGAAATCACCTTCTGCGCCTAGGGGGTCACGCGTCGGGTAATAGCCTTGCACGGGGTCCAAGAGGCAGACCGTCATATATTCCGCGACACTCATGGGGCCTGCTTCGCGGATACGGCTTTTGATTTTATCTTCAAGCGTGGCCGTCATGCGGCTTCAGCTGTCTCTTCTGCGATGCGTTTGGGTGAGACGGGCGCGCGGCGATAAGCCCACAGCATGAGCAAGGCTCCTGCCAGCACCATAGGCAGGCTATAGGCCATGCCGCGCGTTAACATCCCAAACTGCGGGATGGGGTCAGGTTCACGGACAAATTCAATACTGAATCGGAACAGCCCGTAGAAAAACATCAAGGCCCCGAAGATAATGCCGGGTTTGGTCAGGGCTTTATATTTCACCGTTAGGACACGCAGAATTAGGAAGAGCACAAGGCCTTCCAAAAACGCTTCATAGAGCTGGCTGGGGTGGCGGGGTAAAAAGTCGGGGTCTTTTGGAAAGCGCATCGCCCAAGCCACGTCTGTTGGCCGGCCCCAAAGCTCTTGATTGATGAAATTACCAAAGAGCCGCACGACGCCTAATCCAATCGGCGCGCCGACACTGGCCATATCGCCGATACGGAACTTGTCGATTTTAAACTTCCAACTCGCGAAGGCGCAAGCCGCGACGACGCCCAAGAAACCGCCATGAAAACTCATGCCGCCTGTCCAGATTTTGAAAACTTCCAGCGGCGTGAGGAAGGTTTCAGGCGCGTAAAGCGTGACATAACCCAAACGCCCGCCCACAATGATTCCAATCAAGCAATAGAACATAAGGTCAGAGAGCATGTTTTCTGTTGGCACGACTTCCGGGATGCGGGTCGGTTTGTCTTGTACCCAAAGCTCTCGTTTCTTCGTCAGTCTGACCGCATAAAGATAGGCGGCAAAGAGGCCCACGACATAGCCGACACCGTACCATTTCAGCGAGAAACCGCCGATAGTAAAAATATCTTCACGGAGCCAGCTTGGAAAGTCGATGGCAGTGATTATTGAGAGAATCATGGGGCGGAATACTCGCGGGTTCTGGTAAACTGTTCTCGGCGTTCCTACATGTTATCACAGAGCATTCAAAGTGAAACAGGAGCTATTTGTGACAGGAAGAAACAAACCCCTCGACGATCTTTCCAATCTTATGACCAATGCGGTTGGCGCCATCAAAGGCGTTGGCGATGAAGTCAAAGCTATGGGCCGCAGCCAAGCCGAGAAATTCATAAAGGATATGGACCTTGTCAGCCGCGAAGAATTTGATGTGCTCAAAGCGCGCCTCGATGCGGCGTTGGCCGAAATTGAAGTGCTAAAGGGCGGCAAAAAGCCTGCCGCGAAAAAGCCTGCCTCAAAAACGGCGGCGAAAAAAGCGCCTGCTAAAAAGACGACGGCTAAGAAACCAGCCACAAAACGCGCGACCACGAAAAAAACGACGACGAAGAAAAAAACGACGACAAAGAAATAGGCTGAGCCTCCGAAAGCTTGACTCTTCGGTTGCATCTGGCAATCGAAAATAATGGAGGAGTTTGAAGATTTATCCGCATTTCAAGATTGGGAAAAAGTCAGGTCTCTTTTTCCATCAAAAAAGGCCATTCGGACATATGCGGGTGTAAATTCAGAGCAAGCGCTCTCCGCTTTTCGGCTGACCATGATTGGCAATGTAGCCACACCGGTCATACTGATATCAGTGATACACCAACTCTCGAACGGTGGAATTAAAGAATTTTTTGAATGGCTGTTACAAGGCGACACTATCGCAATGGCTGGTATGTTTGGCGGTATAGCCGGTTTTGTGATTGCTGTATTCTTTGTCGTTGTTTATGCGGTCGCGAGTCTCAACCAAGCCCGTGACATCCGTCATTTGATTGATCTTTTTGCTGCTGACCGAGGTCTCTTCTTTGGTCTTGATGATTTGGGCGAGCAATCAGGGTCATAAAGGGTAGACCCCTTTGCCAAGCCCTGCTAACGCCGGGCTATGAAACTGATGGCCATAGGCATACGAATTATAGGCCCGGTCGGCCGCGCCCTTTAATCTGGGACACCGCCCGGGATAGACTCCTTTTCGCCTTCACCTTTTCTCTTACATGAGACACCCATGACAGATTCCACAGACACAGCCGCTAATTCTGGGAGGGATTACCGCGAGACGCTGTTCTTGCCGAAAACAGACTTTCCAATGCGGGCAGGCTTGCCCAAAGCCGAGCCGAAATGGCTCGAGCGCTGGA
>CAZNXP010000159.1:0-5151 GCA_964576955.1 uncultured Algimonas sp. | reverse complement strand
ACAATGTCCCCGTCGAAACAATTCCAATTAAAACAGCACGTGCGTAAAACCATATAGCTGGTTCAAGAGGGCTCCAAAAATACCAACTAAAAAGTCCGACAGCATAAAGTGTTAGAAAAACGATATAAGCTGAACGCTTACCAATACGACCTATAAATACGCGTATGACCGGAATCGCGATTATACCCGAAACGCCAAATAGTCCAAAATAAGTGCCCAGCTCGGCGGTCGTTTTTCTAAGCACATACAAAAAGAAATATGGAAAACTCGCTAGTACAATCGCAAGAACAACGAACTGCAATAGTTTCACTAGGGTCAAAACAGCAAAAGGTTTGGTGTCAAAAACAGATCTAAATTGCGTTACGGATTGAGTTACCATCTCCCAAATCCCGATCTTACTCCTAGGTAGAACTGGCAACGCAGCGTCAAACTTCCGAATTCCCAAAAAAGCTATAACGCCAGCACCAATAACAATGGCACCTATAATCGCACCCATCACACGAAAACCGTCGCCATCACCGACAAGTTTAGGGGCTAAAACTGTTCCCACTAAGACACCCATCATAAGAAAAAAAACACGAAACGACATCAGACGGGTTCGTTTGTCATAGGTCGGCGCCAAATCGGGAGGCAAAGCTAAATAAGGGACGGCAAAAATCGTGTAACCAGTGCTGATCAATATCAGCAATAAAAAAACAATTGGAATAGCGAGGCTCATTTGCATTGGAGCAAGATTGAAGAACAAGAAAAAACTCACCCCAAGCAGCAAAGCTCCCCAACATAGAAAAGGTGAACGCCGCCCCTTTGTACCTTGCCAATTATCTGAAATACGCCCCATGATAGGGTCAGAGATCGCATCATATAATTTGGTCGCAAAGATAAGCGCCCCTGCAATACCGGCCTCCAATCCAACGTGAGACGTAAGAAAAAACAGACCAAATATTGCAACCGCATTGGTAACTGCGCCCGTCGCAATGGAGCCGACAGCCCAACTCACCTCATTTTTTGTGGTAATGTTATGCGGCGTGGGAACCGCTATCCTTGCCATTTAAGTCGTCTCATTCGGCAAAACGCTTAACCACGGGCTTGTTTTGCGGGTTAGTATGTATTTCCCGCCAACACTCCCAAAATTTATCCGCATATCATCATCACAATAGACAATGTCCGAATGGAGCGGCGGACTTTTGAGCTCAAAATCGATTTCGACGTTAGGTTCGAATCCAAAGGCAGCTCTAATTTCTTCATCGCTTTCGCCATTTTGACCTCGAATTTGTCCACGGTAAAAATTAACGACATAACGCTGCGGCATCTCTGCATCGACGGAATAGCGGCCAAATACGGTATAGTAACAGTCCATACCGCCACCTATCGGCTGTATCATATGAACATTATTATAATCGCCCGTTTCGTGATGGATCTCTTGCCGTAAATCCAAATTTCGAAAGGGTACTTTGGGTAATTTTGACCACGAGACAAAATGGAACATGTTATCATGCGCAACGGATTTTCCCGCCGTGTGTCTCGGTCCGAATTGGGCGTAGAGGGTCGCCCAATGATCCGTGATCAACTCTTGGCTTGCAAATGGACTTGGGGTTGGCGTTAAAGCCGCAAGCTTATCCATTAAATCCTGAATGGCCTCATAGGTTTCATCCGCATAGGTTCCATCTTCTTTGGTATTATTTATAGCGGATATTAGATCTAACTTGATTTTTTCGCGCATACGTCCTCTCAAAACCTAAACAACAATTCTCTCACTATCTCCATTGATAAAGAAGCGGGAAAAAACACAAGTTTAACCACTGGTCGGAACTCAAATTACATTCGAACTCTAAAATTCGGAGAGCAAGCGACCGAAACCTTGTATTTTATCATCTATACCATTCGTCCGTAGGGCGTGCCAATAGGTCGCCGTATTAATAGCGATTACGGGTTTACCTAACCAGCGTTCCGCCTCACCCGCTAGCCGCGACATACATAAGTTTGTGCCCACCTGAACAATAGCATCGACATCATCACCGTCTAATTGCCGCAGACAATCCATCAATCTTTGCTGCGCTACTTCAGCAATGGCCGTCCAGCTTCGGCACTTAAGACTGATGTCGCGTACGACCTCAATATCATATTCTTTAAAATAACCAGTGACCGTCTCATTCATAGCCGGCCAATAAGGCGAAATCAGTGCAATCTTACTAATCCCGCCATAAGCCCGCAGGGCGTCGCGCGTGGAATGCGATCCTACGCTAACGCCGAGCCCGCCTGAGCGCTCTTTAACATCTTTGATGAATTGTTCTGCGCCGGCACCGCCCCCATCAAAAGTCACGGCCGACATACCCATAACGAGATAATCCGGCTTCGCATTAAGAACCCAATCAATGGCATCATAGGTCAATTTTCCAATACGCCTTGCCCCAGACATGAATAGCTCGTTTGATATGGCTTGCGCATTCTCATTTCGAATGCGGCTATAATGGTTTGTAACGCCGGCGGGACGCATATCGTCAAACTCAGGCTGAACAATTGTATTCGTGGAAGGTCCAAGGACCCCAAATTTTAACCGCCATGCATAAGCATCTTTCGCCATTACTTTGCCTCAGTATCTATTCGAGATCATTTATAATCGCGCGTATTAGCTCGAAGCTTTCCGCTTGTGACGCCAATGTCGTTTCATTGTTCGGCTCATACCCATCAATGTCGTCTACGGTTAAAATCCCCTTTCGGATCAGCAACTCTTCTTGCCGCACAATCCGGTCTCTCAAAACACTATTTTCCATAGCTAAGCGCATAACAACGGAGATCAGTTTATCCATATTTGGGTTTACTATAAAGTCTGGCTTTACGCGCGATCGATTCTTTATCAAAGCATCCACTCTTTTCTCAGTCGGTTTTGTCATGAAGTTATATCCTATAAAACCCGACTATTTTTTTGATTATTTTTCAGCGCCAAAGAAAAAATAATCGCCCTGACCTAACGGTACATAATATTCAAAAACTTTTTCGTCTACAAAACCTGCATTCTTAAGCGAGTTTCCAATATCAGTATTTACAAATCCAGACCAAAAAGGTTCTCCATTATTCACGACTTGCCACCCGTTCGTCACCTGTTTCGTCATAGGCATTCGGTGAGGTTGATAGGGAACATCAGCGTTGAAAAAGACCCCCTGCTTCGTAAGTATACGGTTCGCTTCCTTCATAATCTCGGGAAGAATGTCACCCCATGTTTCATGAAAAAGAATGTGAGAGACGATTAAATCAAAATGTTCGTCGGGATATTGCGTTTCACGGGCATCGGCCTGACGGTAATGTACAGGAACATTGTTTTCTTCAGCCCATAAATGCGCAAACCGTAAAAACGGGCCACTAATATCTAATCCATGAATTTCAGCATCAGGAAAAGCTTCTTTTAACCCAATGGTTTCCGTGCCGACAGCACAGCCTAAATCCAGAATACGTTTCGGGTTCAAATCGGGAAATTTGTCTTTTAAGGCAGAGACTATAAAACGGGTCATGCCCGGCTCACCTGTTTTAGCGCCTGAGCTTAGACCTTTTGCTTTCCGGTACAGCTCAATACTCGCAAAATATTGGAGCGGAGATGTCAAATCTTGTCCGTTCGCTTCATAAAAGTAACCGCCCGGTTGGCGGTGAATTTCAGTTGTAGAAATGGGCTGAGGAATTTTTAGATTTTTGTTCAACTCAAGGGAACCCAAAGGTTTATTTATGTTGCCTGAAAGGGCTTCAAATTGCGGTCGTAGCCGATCGACAGATTGACCAACCGTTTCCCAAAGGAGGTCTTGAGAGGTGTACACTAATGAGCCCCAAAGCGGATATAGGTCTGTCGTCTCAAAAGCTTCCGTGGCTTCATCAACATTTTCGGGAAGACGTCCCTGATGCTCTTCGAAATCGGGTACCAATTTTTGAGAATAGAGCTCCGAGAGCTGATGCTCCATTGGGCCATTCACATATCCCTTGAACGCCGCCACGAAACGCTGCCGAGAGCTTTCCGCAAAGTTGGGTTTATAGAGCGCATCGATAGGATCATGCGGCATAGCAACTATTCCTCTAAAGACCGGGCAACTAAATTAGGCATAAACGCATTATCCCACGTAAAGTCCTTGGGCGGCGTGGACCCCAAACGCATTAAAATAATATCTCGAGACGGCATGATATAGGCGACTTGACTGCCGTTACCATCGAATAGCATGAGATCTTTGTCCACATATGGTTCGCTGTGTAAACTTCCATTCAATACATCCAAATCTGGATGGGCCGCTCCACGGTATTTTTTATAATGGCGTCCCACATAGATTCCCATGCCAGCATATTTATTATGTGCAGTGGGTGTCGTGACCTTCTTTACGAAGTCAGCGGATAGGTAAGGCTTACCTTCCCACTGCCCTTCATTCAAAATCAAAACGGCTAATTTCAAATAATTCTCGCTTGGCAAGCCAATGCAACAGCCAGAATGCGCAACCCCACCCTCTCGGTTAATCCAGATTTTCCCGCCCGCCATGCCAAGCGGTTTAAGCACTTGTTCCAAAAGCCAATCTTGATAAGCCATTCCCGTCGCGCGCGAGATAATAATAGATACCAATTCACTATTCGCATTGGAGTAATCGTAACGTTCTCCAGGGGCTCCCACTAATGGATATTCATGGATAATGACTTCGACGTGCCGCGGGTGGAGATAAGCACGGTTCAATACATTATCAGCCGTAAACGCAGGACCTTGAGGCAAAAGGCCTGTGCGCATCGAAAGAACATGATCTATCGTAATCTTAGCCTTTTCAGTGCCTTGCCATTCTACAATAAAATCAGCCACTGATTGGTCCAAGCTCTCAATATAGCCCGCTTCAATCGCACGTCCGACCGCAACGACGCCGAGCGGTTTAGCTAATGATTTGGAATTTATAAAACTGTGTTTTTCGACATCACCGAAATATTGTTCACTAACAACACGCCCGTCTTCATAGGCTAAAAAACTATCCGAACCGGCCGCTTTTGCATAATTGATAAGCTCATCAATAACTTCGTCGGAAAGTTTGAGCGGCTTCCCACGTGGTATGGGCTTTTCATTTAAGGTTTCTCCGAATGTAATTTCCGTATCATATACGGTTGTGTCCGCCCCTGTCCTAAACGCTTGAACTAAGTCAGCAA
>CAZNXP010000158.1:0-5156 GCA_964576955.1 uncultured Algimonas sp. | reverse complement strand
CGGCGTTCAGCCTAGACCTCGCGCAACGTTTCCGTGGTTCACCACGTGAATATGGCGTACGCGTGAGAAAATCCTTCTAAGCGGAAGTTAAATTTATTGAGTTTCAAGGCTGCGGAGTAATCTTCGCAGCTTTTTTTAAGCCATCTGAGTGATTGGTTCATGGTGTGCCTAGATGGCTTCATTCTCGGAGTTGGGCTTAATTTTCCGCATCACGAGAAAAAGTGTTAAAAAGATTCCCCTAGGTTGGAATTTATGTTAACTGTGATAACGCTTTAAAAGTGGGATCAAACATAATTCATATGAACGAGATATCAGCAGATTTTAGTAAATCCATCCCGTGGATAAAATCTACTTCAGATATACGTGACGCTGCCGTGCTTTTCCGAGATATTGCCCATGAAATGGCCGGATTTAGAGTAGCGGCTTGCTCCAATGTTGCGTCTAGTGCACCTATGGTCGACGCGGACGGCAATATTTTAGCCATGGATGTCTTTTCATGGTCCGACCGCGAAGACTCATGGTGGCGCCGTCCCCTAATTGCTTTAAATTCTCCGATACCGAGGATTTGCCGATATGAGAGCGATCCGTTTTGGTGCAATGAAAAGGGTGTGAACACGCGTGTTCCAAATGTTCTTTTGGACGATATCAATCTGTCTAAATTTTCTGAGCATGTTCAGCCCAAGGCTATAATTTGCGTGCCCGTCCATATGCCATTTGGTCAAATAGGAGCTGTGAGCTTTTCTTTAAAAGACCTTGAAAAGGAAGACTTGAGCGAAGAATTTGAGAAATTCAGCCATGAACTCGAAATTCTATCGCGAGCTTTTATTACAGGCTATGTTAAGGTCACCGATGAAAGAAACTGGATTCCTAAAGATTGCCGCCTCAGTAAGCGGGAAGTGCAATGTGTGAGTTGGGCTGCGCTAGGTAAAACAGATAAAGAGATTGCGACGATATTGTCTCGCAGTTGTGCGACAGTGAGGTTTCATCTGAATAATGCGGCTAAAAAATTGGATGCCGTTAGTCGTAGTCAAACCGTTTTTAAAGCCTCTCAACTCGGTTATCTTGGGTCTGTTGCCGTCGGTTAAGTGTGGCGCTTTGATAGATTCATAGCACGTTTGTCGAAACTTATTTCATTAGTTTTTTGTCCCTTACGCATGGACTTTTTGCGACGAAATGTGGTTTAAACGCCCATGGTATTTCGGGCGAATTCTGGGACTACCGTTTTTGATAGTAGGCTAGTCGAGCTGGAGTTGATTAGACCAATAGCGCACAGGCTGGTTCCACCTATGAACCCTTGTTCAAGAAATGCACCCTATCAAATCGTATTTTTTGAGACAGACACAGTAAGGATAAATTATGCAACTGGATCGTGACGCTCTCCTAAAAGCTTATCGAAATATGCAGCTTATCCGGTCCTTTGAAGATCGATTACATGTCGAAATAAAAACGGGTGAAATTGCAGGATTTACGCATCTTTATGCTGGTCAAGAGGCTGTTGCTGTCGGCGTTTGCGAGTTGCTGGATGACGATGACAAGATTGTCTCTACGCACCGCGGACATGGGCATTGCTTGGCAAAAGGCTGTGACGTCAAAGGGATGATGAAGGAAATTTATGGACGCGCTGACGGCCTTTGCAAAGGCAAAGGCGGCTCTATGCATATTGCTGATATTGAAAAGGGCATGTTAGGCGCTAATGGCATTGTGGGAGCTGGGGCTCCAATTGCGGTTGGCGCAGCCATGTCCTGCAAATTAGATGGACGAGGCAAAGTGTCAGTTGCCTTTTCGGGCGATGGGGCCTGCAATCAAGGAACAACCTTCGAGGCCATGAATATGGCTGTCGTTACACAAGTGCCTGCTATCTTTGTTTTTGAAAATAACCATTATTCTGAGCAAACAGGCGATAGTTATGCTGTCGGAACGCATAAGGATATCGCCAGCCGCGCAGAAGCCTTTGGTATGAAGGTCTGGCGCGCAAATGGCTCCGATTTTTTCGACGTTTATGAAACCATGCGTGAGTTGCTCGACTATGTTCGTGCTGGGAAAGGTCCAGCGGCTATTGAGTTCGATACAGAGCGTTATTACGGGCATTTCGAAGGTGATCCGCAGCGCTATCGCGGGGAAGGTGAGTTAGACCGTATCCGCGAAGAGCGGGACCCACTCAAAGCATTTCGTACGCATAAAACGACATTAGCCTTGCTTGAAATGTCAGATCTCGACGCAATAGACGAGGAAATTTCTAATTTAATTGATGCTGCTGTCGACGAAGCGCGCAAGGCGCCTGCGCCATTGCCCGAGCATGTCCTCACCGACGTTTACGTTTCCTACTAGAGAGTTCCCATGGCTGAAATGATGATACGTGAAGCGATCGCGAAAACCTTGCATGATGAAATGCTGCGCGATGACAATGTTGTGGTGCTCGGCGAAGACATTGTCGGGGGTATGGGAACCGAAGGCGGACCAGAGGCGACAGGCGGTATTTGGGGAACGTCGCCTGGACTATTTGATAAGTTTGGCGCGGCTCGCGTTATTGATACGCCGATTTCAGAATCTGCCATTGTTGGTGCGGCTGCGGGGTTAGCCCTGTCTGGCAAACGCCCTGTCGCAGAGATTATGTTTGCGGATTTTGTTGGTGTTTGTCTTGACCAGCTTTGGAATCAGCTTGCGAAATTCCGCTATATGTTTGGCGGAAAAACCGTATGTCCCGCGGTTATCCGTATGTCTTACGGCGCGGGTGTGAATGCGGCTGCGCAACATAGTCAGGCTGTTTATTCTATGCTGACCTCTATTCCCGGATTGAAAGTTGTCATGCCGACGACGCCCGCAGATGCTAAAGGGCTTTTGACAACAGCTATCCGCGGCTCAGACCCAGTGATCTTCATGGAACACAAAGCGCTTTATGCGAGCCGGGGCGAAGTTCCAGATGGAGAGCATCTCGTTCCATTTGGTGAAGCCCGTTTAGTGCGGGAAGGTGGCGATGTTACGATTGTCACCTGCGGGCGTATGGTGAGTGTCTCAGAGATGGCAGCAAATGCTTTGGCTAAGGACGGCATAAATTGCGACATTATAGACTTGCGGACCACCAGCCCACTAGATGAGGATACAATTCTCGACTCTGTTGAAGTTTCAGGACGTCTTGTGGTCGTTGATGAAAGCTCGCCAAGATGCAGCTTGGCAACGGATATCACCGCACTTGTCGCAGAACATGCGTTTTCTAGCTTAAAAGCTCCGCCGCAATTAGTAACCGCTCCGCACACGCCCGTCCCATTTGCGCGTGAATTGGAACGCGCTTATCTCCCAGATGACAAAAAAATCGCCGACGCCGTAAAACGCGCGGTAAATTACCGGAACGCATAATATGTCATTGAAATATATTACAATGCCGAAATGGGGCATTGAAATGCAGCAAGGCACATTGACAGAATGGCATGTCAAAGAAGGTGAAGCTGTCGAAAAAGGCCAACTCATTGCCTTGGTGGAAACCGATAAAATTACGAATGAAATGGAAGCTGATGCCCCGGGCGTTCTTCACAAGACACTGGTTCCAGAAGGTGAAGTGCGGGTGGTCGGTGAACTCCTCGCAGTTATTGGCGACGCCGATGTCGACCCGTCGGAGGTAGAAGCTTTTATCGCAGCTTTTGAAGCGCCTGACACATCTATGGCAGGCGCCAATTCATCTGGCGGCGGAGAAGTCGCCGCGAGCCCGAAAGCTGAAAAACCAACGGTTCTCTCAAATGCAGATTTTGAGGGTATCAACATTAGCCCCGCCGCGAAATCCCTTGCGGTCTCGCTAGGCATTAAAGCTGACACTATCGTCGCGACGGGACGGCGCGGACGTATATCTTTGCAGGATGTTGAGCAAGCTGCCGTTGCGCAAGGCTTGGGCGGCAGCGCAGACGGATCTGAAGGGGATAATGCGGACATTTCCAATGACCCTGAAATTGTGACAATGTCCAACTTGCGCAAAACGGCAGCAAAGCGCCTCACGGAGGCGAAATCTACGATACCGCATTTTTATCTCCGTATTCAGGCGAATATTGATGAGCTGCTTGCCGCAAAGGCTCGCTATCAAAAATCAAATGGCAAAGTTTCATTGAACGATATTTTAGTCAAAGCGGCCGCGGCGGCGCTGACAGACAATCCCGATGTAAATGTTCAAATTCACGGGGATGACATACATAAATTCCCGCATGCCGATATTGCCGTTGCGGTGGCAACTGAAAAGGGACTTGTAACGCCCCTTGTAAAACGCGCGAATTTGAAATCGCTGTCCGATATTTCAAAGACAGTGGCCGATATGGCGGCACGGGCGCGTGACGGCAAACTAACTCATGATGATATGGGGGCAGGGACGTTCACGGTTTCAAATCTTGGCATGTTTGGCGTCAATCAATTCGATGCGATTATCAATCCGCCGCAATGCGCAATCTTGGCTGTTGGGAGCTCATCACGTGTTTGGACCGAAGGGGATAAGGGTGGTGCGGCGTTCGCTACGATGCTCTCTTTGTCTTTGTCTTGTGATCACCGCGCGATTGATGGAGCAACTGGGGCTGCATTTCTAAGCAGCCTTAAGGGTCATATCGAAAATCCGAAGGCATTGTTTTAGTGCAATGAGCTAGCCCTAAAGGGCTAGAATTAATAAAAGACGAATAGCTATGATTTTAGCTTAGCTATGTATTTATCCACTCTTTCTTGGAAGAATCTGACCCGATTTTCCTGTTGAGGCATATGATCTCGAATATAGCCGCGTGATCGAAGTCCGAGTTGCTGGGTACTCCAAATATCAAGATCTTGATCAATGGCCACGCCGGCTGAGACTTGAGGATAAGGTCCTATTTCATGAGGTGGTTTAAAATCTCGAGGCAACGTCTTTTTAAGCGCGTGCGAGAAATACTCATCTTTCCCTTCAGGATACCATGTTAAATACCACATATGGAACAAGCATTGCTCCGGGTCAGATGGGTGCGGATAAGCCATCAGAAAAATACAGCCATCCGGTTTCAAGCTCAAAGAGCAATTTGGGAACAAAGTGTAGTGATAATGGTCGGTTAGTTGAGCATCCGTGAACCGAGAATAGTCAAACCCTTTTTCGGCTCCCTTTTCGCGTTTAACCTTCTGCATAGCCTCTCGCATGGAATGTGGATCGGCGCGGAAGATTT
>CAZNXP010000157.1:0-5166 GCA_964576955.1 uncultured Algimonas sp. | reverse complement strand
ATTCCGGCCGCCCGCACCAGAGCTTAGTTACTCAGCTCATCTGTCATTTTTATAAGGTCCAGAAATTCGGATCTATATCCATATTTGTCGCGTCCCTTGGCAGCTCTAGCCATTTTCGACAATTCTGCGAGATCTATATTCTCTGCATAATCATCCCCGCGCAACGCCATGCCATAGCCGCCAACAGCGACGGCCCAGCGGGTTTCACGCGGTGCGTTTGAAAGGGATGAATGCGCTGCCTCCTTAAGAATCGGTGTGCTGATGAGATTCGATTCAGCTTCACCTGGGCGCTTATATCGCAGTTTTAAAAACCCATATTCCTGCTCAAAACCTGTAGAAGGCGTTTGAGTTGGGGCCACCTGCCCATATCGCAGCGGGTCGACAAAGCCATTTGCAATGCCCGTTGGCAGAATTTCATACATCGCTGTCACGGAATGCCCTGCCCCAATATCGCCTGCATCGACCTTGTCATTATTGAAATCCTCGCGGGCAAGTGCGCGGGTTTCATACCCCAAGAGACGATATTCAGATACTAGCTTGGGATTAAATTCGACTTGTAATTTCAAATCGTCCGCAATCGGGACCAAGCTTTTTGAAAAATCAGAGCCAAAGACTTTCTCCGCCTCATTCAGCCCGTCAATATAATAGGCCACGCCATTACCATTTTGCGCCAAAGTTTGCATTCGGTCATCTTTAAGATTGCCTTGTCCGAAGCCTAATACAGAAAGATAAATGTCAGAATCCCGCTTATCCTCCACAAAACGTTTCAACTCCACGGGGTCAGAAATTCCGATATTGAAATCCCCGTCAGTTGCCAAAATAACGCGGTTTGTTCCCTCGCTTATGAAGCTTTGCTCTGCAACGCGGTAGGCCTGCTGCAGTCCCGCTTCGCCATTTGTTCCGCCGTGCGCATGTAACGGCTCTAATGCTGCGCGAATATCCGACTTACGGTTCCCTGCGGTGGGGACCAAGACGGTCTCCATTCTTGGGCCGTAAGTCACGATGGATACCGTATCCTCTTTCTCAAGATTTTCGATTAAAACATTTAGGGACTGCTTTAAGAGAGGCAGCTTATCGTGCGCATCCATTGACCCGGATGTGTCGACGAGAAAAACGAGATTCATGGGCGGGCGTTTGGATTTTGGCGGCTCATAGCCTTGCACACCAATATGAATGAGTTGGGTCTGCGCATTCCACGGCGAGTCGACGATATTTATGCTCGGCTTAAATGGCTCGCGTTTCGATTTTGGCTTTGGATAATCATAATCAAAGTAATTCAAAATCTCTTCGATACGAATGGAATCTTTTTTGGGAAGACGGCCTGCCTTCAATTGCCGGCGCGCAACCGAATAACTTGCTGTATCTACGTCAGAGGAAAAGGTAGAGACCGGTTCTTCAGCGACTCGTTTATAAGGATTGGCGGCGAAACTCTCAAATGCGTCTTGGCTAGGAAATTCACTAGCAATCACTTCACTCGAACCTTGCGAGAATTGATAATTTAAAGACGACGGTGGTGCTGGCGCAGCCGCTACGACGGGTTGCGGCGCGCCGCCTGCTAAAGGGGGGGCTGAAGTAGAATGACAAGCTGTTAAAGCTAAAGCGGATACGGCCAAAAGAAACGACTTCATAGAAAATCCCCAAGAGTTACCGCAACACAGAACAGTCACGTTTCGGGCATATCTCATCCACATTCTGGCGGGATTAAGGCACAATTATGCTAGTCTTGGGGCAATCAAACCCGTTGAGAGTTTAATTGAAGAACAAGCTTTTCAATATCCGCCTTGACCAAATCCAGCACGGATTCATCTGTGCCGCGGGCCACAAAATTCACGCCGCGCAGTTCATCATTGAACCAAGGATAACTGCCGATGGATACACCGGGATAGGCAGTTTCAATGTCTGCGAGGGGCGAAGCCGCGTCCCCTTCTCCAATGCCAGAGGCACTCACTGTGACTTGATAAACTGTCGAGCCGCCCTCTATTCTATGCGTAATATCTGCGAGCATACCCCGCATAATTTGCGGAACGCCGGCGAGCGTGAAAACATTACGCGTTTGAAACCCAGGCGCTTGGCTGACAGGGTTGTCAATTAAAGAGGCACCATCGGGTATACGTGCCATACGACGACGCGCCGCATTAAGCTCGCTTTCTTCATAGCGTTTGCGAAGTTCATCTAGCGCGTCCTCGCGCTCGGAAATTCCAAGACCAAAGGCCGCTGCGATACAATCGGCTGTAATGTCATCATGTGTTGGGCCAATGCCGCCTGTCGTGAAGACATAATCAAATCGCTCGGAAAATTCCTTTACTGCGCTGCTGATAATATCAGCCTCATCTGATAAAATTCGAGCCTCGCCGACTTGGACACCTAATGGCTCAAGAAATTTCGCAATCACCGCCAAATTCGTATCCTGCGTCCTGCCTGATAGGAGTTCATCCCCTATCAATAAAATGCCGGCGGTCACTTTTTTGTGGTCTGTCATGATTGGGTCGATAGAACGCAGCATTTCCTGTGGCAACTCGCTTAAACCCGTTCTATATGGCTGCCATGAATTATATCGACGCAGCAGAAGCACCAGACCTACGGGATGGTGCTATCAAACTCCACGGACTGGAAGGCTTTGCTGGTATGCGAAAGGCAGGCCAATTGGCAGCGCGCTGTTTGGACATGCTAGCCCCAATGGTAAAACCCGGCGTCACAACGGCTGAAATTGACCGCGCTGCCATGGAATTTATCCTTGATAATGGCGGTGTCCCAGCCTGTCTCGGCTATCGCGGATATCAACATACGGTCTGCACATCTATCAATCACGTCGTCTGTCACGGCATTCCCAATGACAAGCCGCTCAAAAATGGAGACATCGTCAATATAGATGTCACAGCCATTGTTGACGGATGGCATGGCGACACATCGCGCATGTATCCTGTGGGCGAGATCAATCGCCGCGCCGAACGTCTCACCCAAATCACTTATGACGCCCTGATGTTAGGCATAGCTGCGGTAAAGCCCGGCGCGACAACAGGTGATATAGGACATGCAATCCAAAAATTTGCGGAAGGCGAGCGCTGCTCTATTGTCACAGATTTCTGCGGACATGGCCTTGGCAAGCTATTCCATGATAGCCCAAATATTTTGCATTATGGCCGCCCGGGTGAAGGCGAAACCTTACGCGAAGGTATGTTCTTCACAATAGAGCCCATGATAAATCTCGGCAAGCCTGATGTAAAAATTCTGTCAGATGGTTGGACGGCCGTGACCCGCGATAGAAAACTGACGGCGCAATTCGAACACTCTATTGGCGTGACAAAAGACGGGTGTGAAATCTTCACAACCTCGCCCGCCAGTTTGCACTACCCGCCCTATTCCTAGTTCAGCAAAACCTAAGCCGCATTATGCGGACCATCGCGACCGATTGCGTTCGCGATTTCGCAAAGGCGGTACGGCTGCCCTGCAAGATTATGAGTTACTAGAGCTCTATCTTTTTAACTCCATTCCTCGGCGCGATGTAAAACCTATCGCCAAAGAGCTGATGCGCCAATTTGGCAATATAGGGGAAATCTGCGGCGCGCCCATGCACCGCCTCACAGACGTCAAAGGCATTGGCGAGAAAACGGCGCTGGACCTCAAACTCCTCCATGCGATGAGTGCACATATGGCTCGCGAATCTGTCTTGGGACGACCCGTCCTGTCTAGTTGGAATGCCCTGCTGGATTACTGCAGAACGACCATGCAATTTGAACCCGTAGAACAATTCCGAGTCTTATTCCTAGACCGCAAAAACAGACTCATCGAGGATGAGGTCTTAGGCAAAGGCACGATTGACCGCGCGCCTGTTTATCCGCGCGAAATTGTCAAACGCGGGCTCGCATTAGAATCCACGGCTATCATACTGGCGCATAATCATCCCAGCGGTGACCCGATGCCCAGCCAGTCAGACATAGATATGACATTCAACATAGTCGAAACCTGCAATGCCGTGGGTATATCTGTGCATGACCACTTGATTATTGGACGCGAAGACATCGCAAGTTTTAAAATGCTAGGACTTATGTGACTTGACCCCTCCCACCATTAAAGGTTTTGTGTTGGAAAAAATAGTGAGGGATTCTTCGATGAGTGAAACGCCAGTTATGCGCGAAAGCAAGAGTTATCGAACCCTTGTACTTTGGCTCCTCACAATTGTTTACATATTCAGCTTTATTGACCGTCAGATTATTGGCATTTTATCGCCTGCAATTAAGGCGGAAATGGGATTTTCAGATTTTCAACTTGGCCTTCTAAAAGGCTTTGCCTTTGCATTGCTTTACACGGCTGTCGGAATTCCTATTGCTTGGTTAGCTGACCGATATTCACGTATAAAAATCGTCACAATCTCGCTTACGCTTTGGAGCGGTTTTACGGCGTTAACAGGCATGGCGGGAAATTTTGTAATGATGTTGCTTGCCCGAACGGGCGTGGGCATCGGTGAAGCTGGCGGTTCGCCGCCCTCTCACTCCATTATTTCGGACCTTTATCCAAAAGAACAACGCGCCAGCGCCCTTGGGGTTTACTCATTAGGCATTCCAGTAGGCATCGCTTTTTCATATATTTTAGCCGGGATATTAGTGGAAACTCTCGGGTGGCGCGGCACACTTATTGCGCTTGGCATTACAGGCGTTGGCCTCGCTCTCATCATCCTGCTTGTCGTAAAAGAGCCTAAACGCGGGCAAATGGAAGGCGAAGATGTCAAGGTAAAGCCCGTTGGCATTGGCGAGTCCATAACAACGCTCGCTAAAATCCCAAGCTGGTGGGCCATGTGTATGGGTATCGCCTGGGCCAGCTTTGGAGGATACGCAATTGCAAATTGGGTTGTTGATTACCTGGTTCGCTTTGCACCGGAATATGCACCCGGAACTGGAAATGGCAAATTTCGCTGGTTGATGATGTGGTTGGGCCTCATCCATTTAATCGGATATGGTGGAGGCACTTACTTTGGCGCGCTTCTCACGGAAAAGCTCGCGAAAAAGAATATCAGCGCATATGGTTGGGTCCCCGGCATAGCTCTGCTTATCGGCCTACCTGTGCTAATATCGGCATTTTGGGTGGAACAAATAGGATTAATGCTCGTCCTCGTGACCATCTATTTGCTCTGCGCGGGCGCCTATCTTGGGCCAAGCTTTGCTGCCGCTC
>CAZNXP010000156.1:0-5278 GCA_964576955.1 uncultured Algimonas sp. | reverse complement strand
AAGTAATGAGGCCGTTTGCCAAAACGTCACAGCCGCGTGGCTTGGTTGATTGATTTTCAAATCAATCAACGAGGAGCGGAATGGGCTTATGGCCCAATCCGCTTTGGTTTCTGCGTAAAACATTTTTCTATTTTGGTCTCCGTCGCAGAGGCCACCACGCGGACGGTCCGAATTTTATGGACGCCCTCTAGCTTCGGCAAATCCTACGATGGTTTGTGAACATGTCCGCATGGGCGAAACGCAAATTCATGTCACGCAAATTTGATGGTGTGAAAAACGGCTTGTAAGTTTACTCAAGTGAGGTGTCCCTCGACAGTGACCTAAGTTGAAAGCCCGCCCATGACCAAAAATCCAAGACTTACGAACGCCGTCAATCACCAGTTTATTCAAGACCTACCGCTATCGCGGCGCGGGGTTATACGCGGCGCGGGGAGCGCGCTCGCCCTTGGGGCCGCATTTAGTTTGCCATCTCATCTATTAGCGGAGACTGTCTCCATCAAACCTCAAGAGCCCGAGTTACTATTCACCGATAAAAACTCTGCTGGCGGCGATAGTCCGCTCTGGGGCATGGCGATGTCTTATGGCGAGAGACGGCTTGATCTCATTGATTTGGATAATTCCCGTATCCTCCATTCATTTGAAGGGTTCCAAGCCAGTCACGCGATTATTCCCGTTGAACATTTGAACCGATTTGTTGTCCATGGCTATCGTCCAAAATCAAAAACGGGCGCGCTGATGGTGCTTGAAGTCAATCCCGTTACGAAAGCTTGGAAAGTTCTACTGGACACCGACATTAAAGGCGGGCGGCTTCTGCATTGGCAACCGCGTCCTGATTTGTCGGAAATCGTTTTCAACACAATTGGCGATGGTGGATTGCATGTGCTGGACACTAAGACCTTAGAGATACAGCGCTATGTTGGTGGCGGGCGTCATTCCAATATGGCGATGATGGATGATCTCTTAATCGCGACCGATGCGATGGCCGGACCCAGCCAACTCTTAATTACCGACCGTAAAACCAATAAAATTTTGACCACAACCTCTGTCAATGAATGGGGGCATGGCGTCAGCGTAAATTTCGAACGCGGCGAAGCCTATGTTTGGGCCAAGGACGGCATTCACCGCGTTAGCCTCGCGCGCAAAACAATGGGCAAACATTTGGGCGTTATCCCCTCATTAGAAACCGGCGAGCGCTGTTGGTTCTGTTGGACCCCGCAAGGCACGCAGTTCACCCATGATGTGGCGTGGAATTGGGATTCAGAGAAAGGCGATGTTTATAATCCTTATCTCATCGCCGTGGATATGAAAAACGCGCGGCTGGAACGTATCGCCACAGGGGATGATGATATTCAACCGAGTTTTCTGCAAGTCTCGCCAAATGGCAAATTGGGACTGGCAAGCCTGCGTGGACGCGATGAAATTGGAATTTTCGATCTCGAGAAAAATAGCTTCAAAGGCACGGTTGAAGCGGGTCCGGCGAGGGCGAGTTTCTTTGAGCGGGATATGGCCTTTTGCAAAGATAGAAATTACGCCTTGGTGACAAATACGGCCGAGAAATCTATCAGCTTGCTGAACCTCAAATCGCGCCAAGAAGAACGGCGTATTCATTTACCCCGCAAGCCAGATTGGTTTAAATCTCTCTCTGCCTAAGCTTGGGCCTAGGCTGGGCATCACCGCTTTCCCTATGACACATTCGTGAGCTTTCGTTATTGTCCTCGACCTAAATTTAAGATTATCAGCCCTGCAAACATCAAAAATCAATAATAAAAATACCGGGAAATTATGTGGTCGATTTAATTAAGAATCAAGACGTATTGAAAGAACCGGCCTCTGTTCTGTCGCCGG
Organism: uncultured Algimonas sp.; assembly: GCA_964576955.1. Taxonomy (GTDB): domain Bacteria; phylum Pseudomonadota; class Alphaproteobacteria; order Caulobacterales; family Maricaulaceae; genus Litorimonas. The sequence goes on along the minus strand of CAZNXP010000156.1, from coordinate 3,433 downwards.
AAAGACAGGCTGATCTCACGCGTATGGCAAAGGTCGCGGCGGGCGACCGAGACGCCATGAAATCTGTTTTCGAAGACTATTCTGGACCCCTAGGATCATTTGTGAAGAACTGGCTGGCGAACCCGCATGACGCGGCGGATGTTGTCTCCGACGTCATGATGGAAGTGTGGAAGAACGCCAACCGCTACGGCGGACGGGCCGCGCTTAGGACATGGATTTTTACCATCGCAAGAAATAAGGCCGTTGATCACAATAGGAAAGGGTCCAAGCTTTATTATACCGACCAAGTGCCTGATACGCCTGACCTGGCAAAGGATGCCTTGGATGCCATTGCATCTAGTCAAGATTCTGCTGTTCTTAAGGCCGCCATGGACACCCTAAGCCCGCCGCACCGCAGAGCCATCCATCTCGCCTTCTTTGAGGATATGGGCTACGCTGAAATCGCTCAGATCGAAGATTGCCCCGTTGGCACGATCAAAACCCGCATTTTACATGCGAAAAAGCTGCTCATGCGTGAAGTTGTAAAACATGGTCGCAATTGAGTGTTTTCGGCATAAATTTGATTTTTATTGAACCTTTTCTTAGTCTCCAACGACATAGAGTCTGAATACTAAGCTTGAATAGACAGACTTTTGCCTTCTGGACTACGAAATGACTGATTTTAAAGACGAAATTTCCCTTTTAATCCCTGCTTATTTGCGCGGTGAACTATCCGCAGCAGATATCGAAAGGGTCGAAGCCGCTGCCGCGAATGACCCAGAGATAAAAGCCGATTTAGAGTTTCAAAGAGGGTTGCGAGTCACGCTTCAATCGGAAAAATCGACCCAAATGTCAGATGATTTGGGATGGGCGCGACTGTCGCGGGCGATGAACGAAGCTGAGGAAGCGGCGAATGACAATCCGCGCCTTGCCACTAACGCCGCGAATGATGTCGGCACGCCAAGATCAAAATTTTGGATGGGCGCGACAGCCGCATTAGCCTTACTCGCGCTTGGCCAATTTGGCGTTATGGCGAAAATGCAAAATGGTGACCAGGAGCAAGGTAAATATACACTTGTGACAGAAACTATGGGTGGAACGCAGGCAAAAATTGCGCCGCTGCCTGAGTTACGGATGGAAGCGCTCAATGACATCTTGGACGCTGTAGACGGCCAAATTGTGAGCGGGCCCAGCGCGCTTGGACTTTACGATATTCAATTTGAAACCAAAGAGGCTTGCCAAGCCGCGATCCCTGAATTTCAGGAATCTATCGAAAACGAGATGACCTGCCGCTAAATTTTGTGCCTGCAAGATGGAGGCCGTGCAGACTAGAACTTCCTGCAAGTCCTAGTGACTATTTTTGAACCATTCGCGCAGCCCATTCGACAGAAAACTATAAAGACCAAAAATTTCAATATTGCGGCGTCGGTCGAGCTGCGATGGAGGTCGCCTATCCTATTCCCCCAATAGGGCGGCCTTTAGGACGCGTAGCTGTAACTCTCTCCAACTGCGCGTCCATTACATCCCTGAAATCCACAAAACTATTACAATGACAGGCGCCCGCTTATGGGTCATAAAAACAGGCGGTGAGGGACTTGAGTTTTGACATTGCAAACATTTACCCTGGTTAGTCTGTTTTTTATAACGGCCATTCTTTATAGCGCCGTCGGTTTTGGCGGTGGGTCTACCTATACGGCCTTATTAGTTTTAACGAATGAAACCTATCTTCTCATTCCGATTTTGTCCTTGAGTTGCAATATCATCGTCGTCCTCGGAAATGTCATATTTGCCCTAAAAAGAAAGTTGATTGATTTTAAAAGCGCCTTTCCGCTTGTCGCCCTATCGGTGCCATTCTCTTTTATTGGGGGCGCCATACCCATCTCTGAGCTTTTCTTTGTTTCAATATTGGCCGTGGTTTTATTTGGCGCAGGCGTTCAAATGCTGCGGACGCCGATTGCCTATAGCGATAAGTCTGAGACGACATCCGTCCCGAATTTAAACCGCATTAAGGCTGGAGCCATCGGCGGAGGCTTAGGATTTGTAGCGGGACTTGTGGGCATCGGCGGCGGTATATTTTTAGCTCCTATCTTACATGCGTTAAAATGGGATCATACGCGCAATATAGCGGCGATTTGTAGCTTGTTTATTTTGGTAAATTCTTGCGCGGGCCTATTAGGTCAATTTACAAAATTAGGCGTACCCGAGCTGCAGACGGCGTTGCAGGGAAATTGGGTCTTGCTTGGTGCAGTCTTCTTGGGCGGTATCATAGGGCGTAATGTGAGCTTTTCTTTCCTTTCGGAAAACGTCATCAAGAAGATTACAGCGGGTCTTATCCTCGTTGTTGCAATTCGGCTGGCGTTTAAAGCTATGCAAATTTTGAACGGCGCTTAAGAGAGGCCTGAGGTTCGAAGCGTTAATTTAACCGAACACGAAATTCAAAAGCGAATATGGGATCTGTCGCTACAAGACTACCGGCTTTGAACCGACCTTTGGGATTAAAACAAACGAAATTGACATTGCTGTCATAGCCACTTGTAGGGGTATAATTACAATCGGCGAAGCTCGCGGGCCGAGTTGTTCCATCAGAAAAACCAAGGTCAGATGTCTCATCAAAGGTTAAACCACTGCCAGTTTCGGTGAAGATGACAGAGCCGGTAGCGGGGCCGCCATCATCAATATCATCATTGTAAAATTCAACTTCCGGCGGGAGTTCATCGACGAAAAATAATGATCCGTTATCGACGGGCGCCGTACCTGCATTTGTGGCTTCGATTTTATAGATAACATCGCTGCCGGGAATATAATATTGGGTTGCACTTCCGCTATAGGGCGTAACGGTTTTAGACGCGGAGAGGTTTGCCGTTTGATTATTCTGGAACAGTGCATAAAACATTTCTTCGCTTGTATGTGTGCGGGTCGTGTCTCCTGCGACTACTTCTTCATCAATGGAGTAATGCAACGCATTATTCGGAAGTGGGTCATTTCCATAGAGCACGGCCCAGCCGCCTTGCCCGCCATCTTCGGCCGCCTGTGTCATGACACCTGTGTCGTAATCCAGACCGACGCTATAAACGTTAGGGGGATTATTCCCGACGCCTCCGCCCTGATCTGCGCCTCTTGAAAAGCGGTAAGCCACATCATTGAGGGTGCCAATCTTAGCGTCCGCCACGATATATCCGATAGTCTCAGGGGCACGAGAATTATTTATTTGTCCAATATGTTTGCCGACGCAAAAGCGCGCGGGACTGGGCCGAGTACCTCTATTCGTGCAATTATTTGTGAAAATGACAGATGCATTTACATCATTGAACGTCATGACCTGTCCCAAGACAACCATGTCAGAATAACTATGGGTGAGGGTGGAGGTTACATCCTCCAAATTGCCAATGCCCCAACCGCCTGGAACGTTCAATCCGGCGGTTTGATCTGAAACCACGGTATAGGCTTCAATTTC
>CAZNXP010000155.1:0-5317 GCA_964576955.1 uncultured Algimonas sp. | reverse complement strand
CCATTCAAACACCATACGATAGTGGGGTGTTTTGAATTTTGGTTGTGTAATCAAAGATTCAATTCAAGGATTGTGAAAATTGCACAAAAAAATCAAAACCCACCCACCCGAAAATTTCGAGACCTTTAGCCCGTCTGAACTCTTTAGGTTCTTCTTCAAAATTGGTCATTGGACAGAAGGTAGTTTTAGTGACGATTTCCAAAACTATACGCGCGGGACGCTCATCAGCACTGTCACCATCAATAAATGGAAAAATCGAGACGTCATACCGACCCGTTATTCAGGCCCATTATTCAAAATGATTGAAACTCAATCGGAGCCTGAATTAGCTAAAGAATGGATCTCCGCCTTTGAAACCGTTTGGGCCCTTCACTCTGCAGGGCGCCGCGCGGCAAAAGGGCCGCTAGAAGGCTCAGAATTTTCAGACACCATTTGCGTGCAGCATAAAAAATGGATCAAACAGCTTTATACTGAACACAGAGACGGTGAAGAATTTTCTGCCGCACAGATATATGTACCTCTTCAATTTTACGGCGAGAATGGAGCCCAAACGAAAATTTTTGATGCAGAGGATGTTATTACGGAGTTTTCAAAAACTTGGACCTTCATTAGCGGCGCGCCTGGTTCGGGAAAATCCATGAGTGCCTTACATATGGCAGCCTCATTATGTGAAGGAGATATTTTCCCAATTTACATGAGAGGTCGGCACTTCTCGGATATCGATATTGATATAACGCAGAACGATCATGCGATTGTCGATTCTTTTTCAATCAGATCATTCTTGAAACACTTCAGAGCCTCATCCTTTGGAACCGCCTGCCTGATTTTAGATGGCATAGATGAAATAACTCAGATGACTCAAGAGCCGGCTCATCGGCTAAACCGAATTCTATCAGATTTAAAAAAAGAACAAGCGGCCTGTAACGCCCATCGGAAAACACTCAATATCATAGTGCTCGGCAGAGAGACGCAGATTAGATTTGCTATGTCTCAAATACCGCCTGGCCACTCGCGGCATATGAGCTTACTCTCTCTAGACGGGTCGCAGCGTAATGGTGAAATTTCAGCCAACCCTATACAAGGGTCAGATTTACGTCCGCTCTGGTGGCAGAAATATTTCAATGCCACACAAAAGGATACTGACCCGACTCTGCCCGACTTCTTAAGTTTAGACTATGATGATTACTCGGAATTCGCCTCTGACCCCCTCTTAAGTTTTCTCATTTGCGAGACAGCTATCGAGAAAGCCGTAAATAGTGGATTGAGCAAATTGCCACATGAAGATGTGAACGCATTTACCTATGGGTCGAATAAAAACGCGGTTTATAAATCCATCATTGAACGCGCGGCATCAGCCAATAGCCATTTACTGAACCCGCATAGATTTCTTTTCGCCTTACAACATATCGCATTAGCGGCTTGGCAGGCGGGGGACTCGCAATCCGTCGCGCTCAATAAAATTCACGGCTCACTCGACACGCCCGAAGTGAAATCGGCCTTCGAATCTTTAGGCTTAGGCTCATCGGCCCCAACACCGCCGGATATATTCATGACGTCATTTTATTACCGCCTGGCTGAATATGACGAAAACCCAAATAATATGGTGGTAGAATTCACCCAGGAATCATTTCCAGAATATCTAATCAGCACACTTTTTTTTGATAGATTTATCGGCCTGATTTCCGCTTTTGAGACGAAAGAAAAAACGAAAGAGGCTTTACAGGCTTGGGTTTTCGTCTCCAAAACGGGGGCTCATACCCCAAACCTTGCGGGCTTTTGTCAAAAAGAAGCCGAATCCAGATTCGATAAACTCTCCCATTTAAATTGGGATTTGGCTCTGGATATCATTCAACATCATCTGACAGCTCGCCTTTTTGACGGAACAGGCCTCGAATCCCTTTCTCAATTTCAGCAATCCAACAGCTTGTTATTTTTCATTTGGTCCTGTTTGAATTTAGAACGGCAAAAACGCGGTAACACTCATTTTGATCTCAATAATAACGATCTAAATTTTGACTTAGGCACACTAAGAAAATTTCAACGACCTGCCGCCATAATCCTTCAATCAGGCTCCCTCATTGAACCAGTTTTAAACAATCAGAGCTTTTTGACCTTCGCTCTTTCGGGCTTGAAGTTATCCTTTGCAGACATGAGTCAACTCAGTCTCAGTCTCGGGCATATGGAACATGTGATTTACGCAGATACGAGTTTTGTCATGACGCATTGGAGCCACGTGAAAACCTCTGAAGCCGATTTCACACGATCTCTTTTCCAACAAGTTATATTCAATCAATGGCGAGTATTAAATTCACAATTCACCAATTGCTTATTTCAAGGCGCACGTTTTCAAGGGGGCTTATTTAAAGCCTGTCAAATGCGGGATATTTTTTTCTCGCAATGTCATTTTTCGGAAGTAGAATTTATGGCACCTGAATTTGATAATGTTATTTTTGATCGATGCGTTTTCTCGGAATCTAACTTCTCGCGAATTTTTGAAAAGAATGACCTTTCCGGCGCAATGTTCAAACATTGTACATTTCTGGATATGGATGACGTCATTCAGACAATCCCAACCGAAAATCTGACGGGGACAATATCCACAATTCAGGGTGAGACTAATGTCGTTTCGGCAAAACCTCTAAATTGAAGACAAGTTTTTACTTAGTTTCAATAGCTTATTCGTCAAACGTTTGTATGAGTTTATGATGGATTTATGGCGTAGACCACATAAATCCGCCTAATCAGGCGTCATGAAAAACGCACGTCCTAAATCCAAACCAACGTCAATCACGGGTCTAATATTTTACTCGCTTTTTATTAGAAAGCGGGTGTCTTTTTGTACCCCAGTAAAAATATCCTCACATCGTAAATGAGACTGTCCGTTTTGGCTAAACATGTTAGGCGCCGGGACATATTCGTCTTCATCTGGTTAGTTTTAAAACCTATTATCATGATGGCAGTACTAACGCTCCTCTTATCTAGAAATACGCGGAAGCTCTCCCGCCTTTTCGCCGATCTATATTCCAAACTCTGGGATTATGCGGAACATTCAATTTCTCATGAGGGGTTCAACTTGCCCTCTAGCTTTAGCAGCGGCGCCGTTCACAGAGTCAATGAACATCTCTGCGAGCTCTATGGAAGCCAATATTCGAGCTTGTCTTTTGGCGGGTCGTCAGGCGCTATGTTGACATTATTAACGGGTGTTTTTCCTAAACTTTACCCAAACCGAGACTTCATCCTATTTGATGATGTCTGCCATCAAAGTACAATTGGCGGGCTCATATTTGGACGATGGAAAGCCGTACGTCTCCCAAGGGAAAAACATCAAGGCAGCCAGAGCGTTTGCCCCATTAAATTTGAAACCGTGAAGACCCTCATTGAACAGCACGGTCCTGAAAACTTCGCCGCCATTATACTCGTCCTTCCCTCATATGATGGATTCCGGTCCCCATCAGAAGATAAGAAAATCTATCAATATGCTAAGTCCATGGACATTCCTGTCATCGTCGACGGAGCTTGGGACGGCTTACGGTTTTATAACCCACAATCGCAAACCCCAACACTCGCCTCTATCTGCGATGTTTGGATTACGAGCCCGCATAAACGCGGCCTAACGCCCTCCAGCCTAGGCTGTATTCTTACAAATAATAAAATCATAGCGCAGCTTTGGGATGAAGCTTTGGATTTAGGATTTCGGTCGTCAAGCGTGTCTTTCGTCGAGATTATGATTGCCGAACATAGGCTTTCGCAAATTCAATCCGGTCAATGGGATAAGCGTTTTGATAGGGCTTTTCAGGCAGCGAATTTATTACGCGCCCGTATAAAAGAGATTCATCCCGAGCTTCAAATTATCACGCCCGCTGATGTTGCAGCAGAGACACATGACCCAACACATATTTTAATTAGCACGCAGAACATTCTAAAATTGGATGCACGGGACTGGGCGCTCACCCTCGCCAATGATTTTGTAATTGATGTCGAAAAAGCTACCTCTTCCTCCCTTTTACTTCTCTGCGGCTCACCGGCGCATTTGGGCCGAACCGACCTGATTATTTCTAATTTTAGAGACGCACTCGCAACAACACTGGAAACACAAGAGAGGCTTTCGCATGACAGATAAAACAAGTGAAAGTCTACGGCTTTGGGACGCCTTTGTGGCCCCAACGGAAAGGGTCGATTTAGCGGAGGCCGCCGGCCGCATTGCCGCCTCCACTATCCGGCAATATCCGCCGGGGATTCCAGATATTATTCCGGGCCGGCGATATTCAGCACAAATAATTCACGATCTTGAAAATGCGGACGCGGCGAATGTGAACATCATTGGCATTGATATGGCGAAAGATCGACAGGTGGAGGTCGTCAAAGAGCTTAAAAATGCTGCCTACCAATTGGATATTCAGGTATTTGAATCTCGAGATATTTCCGCGCATATCACCAATGAAATCGCCGATTTTTTCAGAACCTCCTTTAGCGCTGGACCCTATTATCATTTTGCCTTTCACGAAAGCGACCCATTGCAATCCTTGCCACATACGCTTGATTTTGAAGCCTATGCGGTCAGCACAGCCCTCTCAAATTCAGAAAAGCGCAAAAGCTGTCAGGATGCCTTGCGCGGTGTAGCTTATGAAAAAGCGATGAAAGAAACATCTTTACCTGATTTAAGCCGAATATATCTTCCCAAGGGGTTTCACCTCTGGACCGATAAAGCGCTTTGCCGTCAACATATAAAAGACCGCCTGAGCGACCCCGGATATGTGACTCTTGTCAGAGAGGTTAGTACTGGAGCCTTGCAAGGCCTGCTCCACGCCAGAATGGGGAGCCTTGAGCGTTTATTCTACACAGAAGAATGGTCTGACCCGTTACTCTTTAGTAACTATTCGGATGACGGGGAGCTTGCTGACCCGAAGCGTTTTTTCGAAAAGATCGACTACCATTTTGGACTAAAACCACATGACCCTGTCATGACAATTTCAGCCCAAGTCCTCGTGCCTGAAATACAAGGCGGGGATGTCTTTTACAAAATGATGAGGTCAATGGCCTTAAAAATAAAAGCTGAGCATGCCTCTCTTCCCGTACTTTCAGAAATACCGCCCCATGGAACAGCGCATCAATTGAATACGGCGATAAATGAGCGAATTGTCTTTGGCGTGTTGAAAAACGCCCACCCGCTGGTCTTTTGTTCGCAAATGTCTCAATCCTTATTTCTCATGGTCAGCGAAAAATCGCATTGGCGGCACGCCTTACGGAAAGCCGTGCGTGAAACCCGGGAATATCGAACCCAATATTACATATCCCAACCTACCGATCACACCGCCGT
>CAZNXP010000154.1:0-5359 GCA_964576955.1 uncultured Algimonas sp. | reverse complement strand
CAGTACGGCCGTTTTCCGTAAGCACCGCCGCAGGGCCTAGCACTTGGCGTAAGCCAAATGCGGGGGTGGAATGAGCTTTAGCTCAATCCACTTTGGTTTAGCGTAAAACATTTTTCTTTCGGTATCCATCGCAAGTGCCGACCCTGCGGGCAGTCCTAATTGCCCTAGACATAGAGTTCGGCAGTTCCCAAGATGGGCTGTAAGCGTTCCAACATGCGACAAAGGCAATGAAAAGGAGGAAACTGGTCAGAACGGCCTTTTTACGACGGCTCATAACCTTACTATAAATCGCATAATGTATATTATGAGAAATAATGTAATACTATTTATTACAATGACTTATAATGCACTCTGAATCCAAATTCTCATAAACCTAAGACAAATCGAGCAATTTTTCGTTTCATGCGAACTTCATAGGATGACACACCGCTTACATAAGGCTAAGTGTCCCAATTATGACTAAGACACGCGATAGCCTAACCATTGGACGTGACGTTATTCGTCGCGAAATTATAGGTCTTGAGGCGCTTGAGGCCTCCTTAGGTCCAAGCTTTGAGCGCGCGGTGAAAGCTATTATTGCGTGCAACGGCCATGTTATTGTCGTTGGCATCGGAAAATCGGGCCATATCGGGCGTAAAATCGCAGCGAGTTTCGCATCGACCGGCACGCCAGCCTTTTTTCTACATCCTTCAGAAGCCGCCCACGGCGATCTCGGCATGATACGGCCAGACTCACTTGTCTTGGGCTTGTCAAATAGCGGCGAAAGCAGCGAGGTAAATGGCGTGATGAGCTATGCAAAAAGTCACGGCAACGCCACTTTAGCTATCACATCTGTGCCGAATTCAACCTTAGCCAAGAGCGTTGATATTGCTCTTATTCTGCCAGAGGCCGAGGAAGCCTGTCCGAATAATCTTGCGCCGACAACCTCAACAACCCTCACCCTTGCGCTTGGTGACGCGCTCTGCGTTACTGTGATGGAGCTGCGCGGGTTTACAGCGGAAGATTTTGGTTTGCGCCATCCCGCCGGGAAATTGGGCTTTGAGCTGCAGAGATTGGGTGATTATCTCGCGGCGCAATCCGATGAAATTCCCCTCATCCATGACGTGGCCGAGATGCAAGACGTGATCTTAGCCATGACGGGCGGCGGCAAAGGCTGTGTCGGCGTGACCCGAAAAGATAAATTGGTCGGCATCATAACGGACGGCGATCTTCGCCGTGCCATGGGGCATGATATTATGGATAAAACCGCCGCGGATATCATGACGAAAGACCCCTTCACCCTCTCTGTAGACATGCGGATGAAAGATGCGATTGCGAGTTTTACGCAGCGGAAAATTGGCAATGCTTTCGTTCTGGATGGCACGAAGATTATGGGTTTACTGGACCTGAAAACCATATTGGCGTCAGGTCATGTTTAAGCCGCTTATCGTTATTCCGGCGCGGATGGCATCAACGCGGTTTCCCGGAAAACCGCTCGCAAAAATTTCAGGCGTCAGCATGTTACAGCGCACGGCCCAAGTCGCCGCGAAGATAGACGGCGCGGCATTCGTAATTGCCACAGACCATGCAGATATTATGGAGCATTGCCGCGAACATGACCTACCCGCCGTTATGACGGCTCCAGAGTTACCGTCTGGCAGTGACCGCGCTTTAGCAGCCGCGAAATCATTTAATCCCGAAGCCAATATCATCATCAATTTACAAGGCGATGCGCCCTTCATTGACCCCTCACATATTCAGGCAGTCATTCGAGGGCTGGAAAATAAGAATGTCGATATAGCGACGCCAGCTATTTCCTTATCTTGGGAGGCGCTTGATGACTTGCGAAAGGCAAAAAAGACGACGCCATTTTCAGGTACAACAGTTATAGAAAATGCAGGCCGCGCCCTTTGGTTTTCCAAAAATATCATCCCCGCCATTCGGAATGAAAAGCGCTTACGCGAGACGGAAACCCTCTCTCCCGTCTTGCGGCATGTCGGGCTCTATGGATTTAAACGTAGTGCTCTGGAGCGCTTCACGCAGCTTCCGCAATCCCCTTACGAGAGATTAGAAGGCTTAGAGCAACTCCGCGCGTTAGAAAATGGCATGCATATCGCGATTGTTAGAGTTACTACGCCGCAAATCTCCTCCCCCGGTATTGATACGGAAGAAGACCTAATTCGTGCAGAAGCCCTAATAAAAACCCATGGCGACCCATTTCAAAAATGACCTTAGGCCGCGTCTATATTGTTCGCCACGGCAATACGTTTGACAAGGGCGACGTCAATTTACGCGTCGGGGGTAAAACGGATTTACCGCTCTCTTCCTCTGGGGTGGCGCAAGCCACGCGCCTTAGGAAAGCCTTTCAAGATATTGAATTTAAATCTGTTTATTCCTCCGACTTAAAGCGAACTAAGCAAACCGTAGAGGCTATTATTGGTGCGCAAGACTATAGGCTGGCAGATTTTCTGACAGAGGTGGATTACGGTCCAGATGAAGGAAAGCCGGAATCCGAAGTTATCGCGAGAATTGGCGTGGATGCACTTGACGCTTGGGATAAAACGGCAAAGCCGCCGCAAGGCTGGAAAGTCGATGTTGAAGGCCTGCGGACCGCTTGGATGGCGTTTTTGGCTGGCTGTGATCGCCGTTCAAATACCCTCGTGGTAACGTCCAATGGGGTCGCGAGATTTCTGCTCGATGTTGTCTCGTCTGACGCAGAGGTTCCGTTGAAACTCCGCACGGGGTCATATGGGATTATAGAGCTGCATCCGTCTGGGCCGCAGCTCGCCGCATGGGATTTCAGGCCGGAGCCGTAATTCTCATACCGTCATAGGCAGGCTCTATGATGGGAGGAAGTTCACTGCGAAGGGTCGCATAATCCATATCAATATGGAGGTTTGTAAGAATGGCTGATTTGACTTGCGCGCGCGCTAACCAAGACAGCGTCTTATCCGCATTGGCGTGGGTCGGATGCGGGCTATAGCGCAAGGCATCCACAATCCAAACGTCGATACCCTTAAGGCGGTCTATGACACTATCACTAATACCCCACACATCGGGACTATAGGCAATTTGTTCATCCATTATGAAACCTAGAGACGGCGTAGGCCCGTGGCTAACTTCAAATGTTTCCATCAAAATCATTCCGCCAGGGCCCTCAATCGTCGTCTGACTTCCACCTGATATCAAATCTTGCAAATCGAGGATGGGCGGATGGACACGCCCTTCAGGCATTTCAAAACAATAATTAAACCGCTGGAAAACATGCACCTTCGTATGTTCATCCATATAAGTCGGGATTTGCTTACGCATTCGATACGCAATGGCTCGTAAGTCATCGATACCATGCGATTGATCAGCGTGATCATGCGTATAAAATACCGCATCGAGCCGACGGATATCCTCGCGTAAAAACTGGACGCGTAAATCTGGTGAAGTGTCAATCAGGACATTGGTGCAAGCTTTTGGGTCGGGCTCCCCGCCGCCGTCCCATTTCTGAATGAGCACAGAGCTCCGTGTCCGCGCATTTTTTGGCTCATCTGGGTCGCAAACGCCCCAGTCTCCGCCGATACGCGGAACACCGCCTGACGAGCCGCAGCCTAATATGATGGCCCGCAAACCCATTATGTTGGCCGCACCGCTTTGTCGAAAAGATTGAAAAAGGCATTGGTCGTGCTCTCAGCCGTTTCCTCAACGGTCCAATCAAAGAGCTCTGCCAGAGCTTTACAGACTTCCACGACATAGGCGGGCTCATTTCTACGCCCCCGATACGGCATAGGCGCTAGATAAGGACAATCAGTCTCCAGCATAATGCGGTCCTTTGGCATTGTCAGAATCCGCTCACGTACATCATGGGCATTTTTAAATGTCATGATACCAGATACAGAAAAGTAAAACCCCATCTCAGCCGCGGCATCCGCCAAGCGCTGACCTGAAGTATAACAATGCATAATGGCATTAAATGGCTTCTGCGCATAAGCACTTTGCAACATCTCTAACATGTCGTCATCGGCCTCGCGCGTATGCACAACCAATGGCAAACCAGTTTCATGAACCGCGTCGACATGCGCTTGGAAATTAGCTTTCTGAATATCGCGCGGCGACCAATCATAATGATAATCTAGGCCTGTTTCTCCTATACCCACCACTTTAGGACTGGATGTAAGCTTTATAATATCTGACGCCATTATGTCTGGATTATCTTTGGCGTCGTGAGGATGTGTTCCAACCGTGGCCCAAATATTCGGATCGAGATTTGCAACATCCAATACTGCGTCAAAATCTTTGAGATGACAGCAAATATTTAGCATGGGCCCAACCCCTGCGTCACGCGCACGAAGGATTGTTTCAGCTAAATCATCGGCGAATTTCTCGCCGTGCAAATTCACATGACTATCGACGATCATGATGCCTCTCTTATAGAAGAGAGCAATTCGAACATACTCGCGGTTTTATCCAAATTGATTGCAGATTCTGCACGGCGAACATCAACAAGCCTAGCATGATTAGCCTGCCATATCTTTGGGCTTCGCTTTAGATTGGACGGCGAAAACGGTCCCTCATAAGTTCCTGTGGCGGCGAAAACAGCATGGGCATGTATTGTGTCATCTAATCCATCCCAAAACAGGTCTCGAGAAATAGCATTGCGCTTTTCCGCTAAGCGCTTGGCGATTGTCATATCCACATCAGGTGCGGTGTGGCCCAAAGATTGGATGTAATCTGAGAGAGACCGCAAAACGACATCTGCATTTTGTACAAGCGCGAGGGCTTTTCCAGGTGCACCGCGAGACAGACGGACCGCCGCATCAATAAGGTCTGGTGAGCCGCGTCCATGTTCTGACAGCCAATCTGTAATATCCGCATCTGAAACAGCCCTAAGTTCCAAACTCATACAGCGTGACCGAATGGTCGGCAGTAATCGACCAGGCGCGGAGGAAATCAGAATAAACAACGTATTATTAGGCGGTTCCTCAAGAAGTTTAAGAATGGCATTTTCAGAATTTCGGTTAAGCTCATCCGCACTATCAATGATGCAAACTCGCCACGTTCCAGTCTCCGCAGCTGTTTCCTGAAAGAAGCCCGAAACTTCCCTGACACGGTCAACCGGAATATCCTGCCGAAACCGTTTTAGCTTTGTATCATAGGGACGGCGCAGCAGGAATAAATTTCCATGTGTGAGCGCCTCTATCCGCTGAGCCGTTTCATCAGAGGCTGGAATATCAAGTGAGGTCGAGAGCAGAGATTGTCCACCTAATAGCTTGCGCGCCATACGGTAGGCGAGCGTGGCTTTTCCAATGCCCTTGGGGCCTGTCAACAACCAAGCATGGTGCATCCTGCCAGACCGCATAGCTTTGAGAAAGCGGGTCTCTGCCGCCTCATG
>CAZNXP010000153.1:0-5395 GCA_964576955.1 uncultured Algimonas sp. | reverse complement strand
CTGAAAATGCTTCACTTCGCGCCAAAGAATGGGACGGCGATTTGGTCTTTTTGCATGATGTCAAACCCGGCGCGGCGGACCGTTCTTACGGCGTTCAGGTCGCGAAATTAGCGGGGCTGCCGCTGGCCGCTGTTGAGCGCGCTCGCGCTGTGCTTGAACGATTAGAAGCAGAGTCTGTGAACACGGCCTCTGCGCCCGCCGGCTTGCCGCTCTTTACGGCGACGATTGCCGCGCCGGAAAAACCGAGCGCCTTAGATCTCGCCCTCGCGCGCCTTGATGTTGACACGCTCTCGCCGCGTCAAGCCCTAGATTTGCTGTATGAATTAAACGGCAAAGCAAAAGACAAGATAGGATAATATGGCCCGCGCCTCTAAAAATATTGCGAAAATCCCGCACCGCGAGCTGGCCCCTGAAACGGGACTTTCGCAGGAAGACCTCGCGGCTGTGCTTGGGGATATTGCGGAAAAAGGCGGCTCAAAGTTTCGCGCTAATATTCTGACGCAGTTAAAGACGAGCTTGGTTGAGGCTAAAAATTCCGCGAGAGAGCGATTTGAGCGAGGCCGTTTAGACGGGCTGGAAACCGCCCGCGTTTTAGCTGCCATCCACGATGATATTGTGATTTCGCTCTGGGATTTTGCGGTAATGCATATTGTCGGCGGCGCGGATATGGAGCCTGTCTCACTTTGCGCTGTGGGCGGATATGGGCGCGGCGAAATGGCCCCCGAATCCGATGTCGATCTGTTATTTCTAACGGCGGATGGGGCTCTGCCGCCGCAAATGGAATCGCTCACAGAATATATGCTCTATATGTTGTGGGATTTGGGGCTGAAAGTCGGCCATGCGTCGCGTTCTGTCGATCAATGTTTGAAACTGGCCAAAGAAGATCAAACGATTTTGACTAGCTTATTGGATCTGCGTCACCTCGCGGGGGATGAAGAACTATCTGAGAAACTTTACCGCCAATTTCGTAAAACGATTACGCGCGGAAAAGGGCGGGCCTATATTGCTCACAAATTGGCTGAGCGGGATAGCCGCCATGCCCAAGAGGGTAACTCGCGTTATGTCATTGAGCCCAACATAAAAGAAGGCAAAGGCGGGCTGCGCGACCTTCATGTGCTTTATTGGATTACCGCCTTCCTTGACCGCGATGGAACCATCACGGACCCGCAGCGCGCTATGGATTACACAAAGCTAGGCCTGTTTGATGAACGGGCTGCGCAGCGTTTTCGCCGCGCCGCCGATTTTCTCTGGCGGACACGCCATCATTTGCATTGGACAGCGGGCCGCCCTACCGAACAGCTTAGCTTTGATATGCAAGTTAAGCTCGCGCCAAAAATGGGTCATGCTGTGGAAGAGGTCGAGGTGGCCGTCGAGCGGTTCATGCGGGAATATTTCACCAATGCCCGCAGCGTGGGCGCGCTGACGCGGATAGCGTGTGCAAAGCTAGAAGCGCAGAGAGCTATTCGTCTTCCTAAAAGCCTGGATGCGCTATTGCCAGGATCACGCCGTAATTTAAAGAATAAGGATTTTTATATTGACCACGGACGTCTGAATTTCGCGGACCCGATGACAATTCGAAAAAAGCCGTCTCAAATCCTGCAGCTCTTTGAAACAGCGGGCCGCCGTAATATTGATATTCACCCGGACGCCTTTTCAGAAATTGATTTTCGCCGCAATCTCATTGATTCTGATTTCCGCCATGCGCGCGAGCATTCAGAGATTTTCCAAGCGACATTATTAAATGCCAAAGCGCCTTATGCGACGCTAAAGACTATGAATGAAGCAGGGGTGTTGGGGCGCTACCTGTCTGAATTTGGCGGCATTGTCTCGCGCACGCAATTTAATATGCACCACGCCTATACGGTGGATGAGCATACGCTCCGCTTGATTGATAATTTTGATAATTTGACCAAAGGCCGCCTTACGGAAGACATCCCTGTGGCCTCGCAAGTCGCGAGTGAATTTAATGACACCCAGCGATTGACGATGTTTCTCGCCTGCTTGCTTCACGATACGGGCAAAGGCAAAGGCGACCAATGTATTGAGGGCGCACAATTAGCGCATAAGGCCTGTCAGCGCATGGGCATTCCGCAAAATATTACAGATGATGTGGCATGGTTGGTACGCCGTCATTTAGATATGAGCGAGACCGCGCAGCGCCGTGATATTTCCGACCCTGAAACCATAGAGAATTTTGCTAAGCTCATGGGCTCTAAACGCCGTCTTGATTTGCTTTTGGTTTTAACCGTTTCTGATATTCGCGCCGTGGGGCCGGGTATTTGGAATGATTGGAAGGCAACGCTGCTACGCGGTCTTTATATCGCGGCGGAAGCCTATTTGGACGGCCGAGAAGATCTTGCGCCCAAAGCTAAAATCGAATCCCGAAAAGGGCAATTATTTGAACGCTTGTCAGAGGGCAGAGCAAAGGCGATTGAGCCGATTACGACGCTCTTGCCGGAAAGCTATTGGCTGGGCTTTTCCATGGCGAAGATGGTGCTGCATGCGGAGTTTTTTGAAACACTTCTTAAATCAGGCCATAATCCGAAGACGGACACGGCGATTAAAGCCCGTGTCAATCGGCGGCGTAATACGACAGAGCTTTGGGTAATAACCCGAAACCGAGCCGGGCTGTTCCGTGATTTATCTCTGGCGATTACGGCCAGCGGTGCGTCTATTACGGGCGCGCATTTAAATACGGGCGAGGGTGGCTTGGTGATAAATACCTTCTACCTCCTCGGTCCCGACGGCGAAGCCTTCAGTGCAAAAACGCCGCATGTCTTGGATAATTTGCGCAGCACCGCTTACCGCGCCGCGATAGGCGATACGAAAAACCTTGCCGTACCGCAGGGCCTACAATCTCGCCGAGCTGGCGCTATTCCTGTTAAAGCTAGAGTTAAATTTCCGGAGACAGAACATGCGGATACGAGCATAATCGAAGTTCAAGGACGGGATCGTCCCGGCCTCTTACATGCACTCTCAGAGTTTCTAACGGCATCTGATTTGGATATTTCCAGCGCCCATATTGAAGTTGTCGGCGCGATGGCCGTGGATGTCTTTTATGTGCGCAGCGCAGGGTTTGATAAGGCCCGCAAGGCCGCGCTACGGGCGGGATTGCTGGATATTTTACGCGGTCCTGATGAAAAAACAAAAGCTGAAAAGATAAAAGCCGCCTAATGCGTTTGCTGCGCTCAACCGCTATTATTGGCTCGCTGACTTTGGTCTCGCGGCTCTTAGGCTTAGTGCGCGATATTTTAATTGCGCGGTTTTTGGGTGCGGGCATCGTCTCGGATGCGTTCTTCACGGCTTTTAAACTCCCCAATGTGTTTCGCCGCATGTTTGCGGAAGGCGCGTTTAACGCGGCCTTTGTTCCGCTTTATGCCAAGCGTATAGAACAAGAGGGCGAAGCGGCCGCCGATGGCTTTGCCTCGGAAGCGGCGGCTTGGCTTTTTGCTGTCGTCGCGTTCCTCGTGATTGTCTTTGAGCTGACCATGCCTTTCACGCTGAATATTATCGGCGGCGGTTTGGATAAAGAGACACTGCATGGCGGTATCACGCCTTATGATTTGGCGGTGCTCTATGCGTGGCTGACCATGCCCTATTTGCTGTTCATGTCGATGACAGCTTTATTTTCGGGGATTTTAAATACGCGTAATCATTTCGCTCTCGCGGCAGGCGTGCCGATTATTTTGAATATTTTCATGATTTCGACCCTGTGGCTCTCTGGCGGTTTAGAGTGGTCGCAGCGCAATATTGGCCTCGCGCTCTCAGGGGCAATTACGCTGTCTGGCGCCGTCCAAATGGCGCTTGTTTTTTGGGGCTGCCGCAAAGCGGGCGTGACATTTGGCTTTCGGAGACCCCGCTATACGCCTGCTGTGCACCGTCTTGTGAATCTCGGGATTCCGGGCATAATTAGCGCGGGAATTACCCAGATAAATCTACTCGTCAGCCATTTCATCGCGACCAGTCAGGCCAGCGCGGCGAGTTGGCTGACCTATGCTGACCGTCTTTATCAACTCCCGCTCGGCATGATTGGCATTGCGATAGGCGTAGCTTTGCTGCCGAGCCTGTCCCGCTCAATTCGTGCGGGCCGTGAAGGTGAGGCGAAGACGACTTTGAACCGCGGGATAGAAATCTCGCTATTCCTGACTTTCCCTGCGGCGGTGGCGCTTTACGTCATTCCCGATTTTCTGATTTCAGGTCTTTATCAACGCGGCGCTTTCACCACCGAAACAACGGTTCAAGTCGCCAAAGCTTTGCGCTGGTTCGCTTTAGGCTTGCCAGGATTTGTTTTACTCAAAGTCCTAACCCCCGCTTTTTTTGCGCGGGAGAATACGAAAACACCGATGGTCTGGGCGGGTATTTCGGCGGCGATAAATCTCTCGCTAGGCTATGCGCTTTTTATCACCATTGGCTTTCACGGCTTGGCCTTGGCGACGTCTATCGCGGCTTGGGTGAATGTCATTGGGCTTTCCGTTTTATTACTCCGCTCTGGTGATTTAACCCTCGATGTGCGTTTGAAAAAACATCTGCCGCGCATTGCGCTTGCCAGCGCCGTGATGGGCGCAGCGCTTTGGTGGGGTCGTCAGCATCTACCAGATTTAGGCGCGTCAAATATTCTCATGGACTTTATCTGGCTCATCGGCGTCACGGGGGCTGGCGCGCTTGTGTATGCGCTTGCGGCAACCCTCTTGCGGGCCTATGACCTCGCCGATATAGGCAGGGCGTTTTCTAAATCTGCCGCGAAAGATTAGGCTATGGCTGACCAACAGACATCAACATATGCGGGGCCTGACCGCGTTTTTTCAGGTGTGCAGCCGTCAGGCTCGCTGCATCTTGGGAATTATCTTGGCGCGCTGAAAAAATTTGCGGCTTTGCAGCACGAACATGATTGCGTTTTTTGTATCGTTGATTTGCATGCGATTACAGTTCCGCAAGACCCGGCTAAGCTCGCTGATCAAACGCGCGAAATTGCAGCGGCTTATTTTGCCGCAGGCGTCGATCCGAAAAAAGCGATTGTCTATGCGCAATCTTCCGTGCGCGCCCATACAGAACTCGCATGGTATTTTAATTGCGTCGCTCGTACGGGCTGGCTCAACCGTATGACGCAGTTCAAAGATAAAGCCGGTAAAAATGCAGAGCGGGCCTCTGTCGGACTCTACACATATCCTGTTTTGCAAGCCGCGGATATTTTGGCCTTTAAAGGGACCCATGTTCCTGTCGGCGAAGATCAGAAACAGCATTTGGAACTCTCGCGCGATATTGCGGCGAAGTTTAATCATGACTTCGGTGCGCCGGATTTCTTCCCGCTGCCTGAGCCGCTCATTAAGGGTCCGGGCGCGAAGGTGATGTCGCTGCGTGACGGCACCAAGAAGATGTCAAAATCTGACCCGTCTGA
>CAZNXP010000152.1:0-5397 GCA_964576955.1 uncultured Algimonas sp. | reverse complement strand
ACACATATCCTCTTGGGAGACGGCACTATTCAGGAAATAGGGGTAAAATGCGCGCAAGACCAGCGCACGACCGCAAAAATACGGCCTTGGTGAAGCAATCTAAGCGACAGCTAAAGACCCAAAAGGGCAAGAAGCAGCATGACAATCGCGATTAAAATCTGTTTGACAAAAGAAACCATAAGTTATCGATAATTCAAAAACATACAAATGAACAGCTTAATTTATTCAATATTGCCGATTTATTTGGCGCATGGTAAAATTTCGTATCAATTTTTGTCGTAGAAATGGACTGTCGTAAAAAATTCATAAAACTATTGCAGGGCCGTTATATGTTGCGGATAAGTGCGATTCAGAGGTTAGAATTAAATCAGAGGTTAGGATGCAATGATAAAGGGCGGCGCTCATATCGTTTCAGGCTATGATGAAGAATTATGGGCCTTAACCAATGATCTGACTGACCTTGGAACCTTGGTAAGTGAGATGGTGAATGATGCCATGTATGCTTTCAAACAAAGCAATAGCGACCTCGCCCAAGAGGTTATTCGCCGAGATAAAAATGCCAATGCCTTGCAATTGAAAATCGATGAAGCGGTTCAACACATTATCGCAAAACGAAATCCTGTTGCACAAGACTTGCGCAGTATCATTGGGGCCTCACGGATTGCGTCTGACCTTGAACGTGTGGGCGATTTAGCGGAAGGCATCGCTAAGCGAGCGCTCGTGATTAATGAAGAAGAGCGAATTGATATATCTCGGTCCGTTTACCGCATGGGCAAACAAGTGAGAACGCAATTGGCCGGCGCGCTGGATTCCCTGCTGAAAGGCGACGCGGTTGCCGCCCTGCACTTCTGGCAAGCCGATAGCGACCTAGATGACCTTTATGATTCCCTCTTCAAAGAATTAGTCACCGTCATGATGGGTGACCCGCGGACCATTCCAATCTGTACGGAGCTTTTATTCGTCGCCAAAAACCTAGAGCGGATTGGCGATCATGCCACGAATATTTGCGAGGCCGTTTATTTTACGGATAAAGCAACTCAGCTCATTAACGACCCTGCCTTAAGTTTCAATAACCCGAACACCGCCGACACAGAGTCTCGCTAGGCAATAAACCCAGCGAAGACGAAGACGACAAATCCTATCACAACGGCGATTGCGGTTTGGCGTCGATAGGCCTTGGCCATCAACCCAACCAATATTCCGCCCAAAACAACAAGCAGCAGCAATAATGCAACCAGCTTTTGATAGGATTTAAATAGCTGTGGCCCATGCCCCTTATGCAATTCCATCAAGGAACGAACAGTATCTGGATTTACCCGCGCCGCTGTTAAGCCTTGCGGTGTTTGCTTAAATTCCAAATAAGTTTTTGACGTTGGACGCAATTGAATGACAGTCCCGCGATTTCTAATATATTCAAAATCATGATTGAGATTAGCCTGCGTCAAAAGAGCACGTACATCCGCTTCTAAAGTTGCACTAGTGAAATCTAGTTCCGCACCAGGCGGTAAAGAAACGCTCTCGGTTGCGGCCTCCCCCTTAATATTCATCAAATAAAGTCCGCCAGAAATGGCATGGAGCGCAAAAGCTGGCGCCATAAGTCCAGCCCCCCAAAGGTGAGCGAGAACAAGATATTTACGGAGTTTTGGGGACATTTAACCAGCCTTATTCAATTGGACCTTTGAACAGGTCTTATTAAGAATGGTTCGCAATACTGGCTTGAAGATATTAGGTCAACATATCATTGAAACCGCAAGACTAGTCTCAAACCCTCGGCGCAGTCCAATTACTGCTCTTCCCGCCTTGTTTTTCTAACAGAGAAGCCTCGGACATAAGCGCGGGGCCTCCCTCCGGCCATGAGTTCCATTTGTTGTCAGGGTTAATACCTCTAATCCCTGTTTCGGGTTTTCATCGCTTGGCTTACCCTAAACAAATCCTCTGGCGTGTCTACATCTTGGGCTGACTCTGCGTCTAAATCGATCATTTGTGGGTTTAGCTCATCAAATATAGCGCGAGCCGTCACCGCAGAATTTTGCGATATAATCAAGTCCATTCCCGCTTGATTAAAAATTGCCGGAGGCATTCGAATAGATTCACAAACGCTTATAAGATTCTGATTTACATCAAATTTATCAATCATTTTCTGAAGGTGGGCCGATGAGACAAGCGGCATATCACCCAGCATTACGGCGCAAGATTGCCAACCCTTTTCCTGTGCGGCTTGCAAGCCAAGCCTCAATGCATGACCTTGCCCTTGTTCGGGGTTTTTATTTTCCACCCAATTAATCTCATCCGAACCCTTTTCCTTCGCGACGCAAAACACCTGGCCGAATCCAACGGAATTAGCCCTATCTAACACATGAGAGAGAATAGGCTTTCCGAATAAATCAGCAGATAATTTATCGGTCAAGCCGAAGCGTTCCGACAGCCCGCTGGCGAGAATAACACAGGCTATATCTACCGCTTTCATATCAACTCTGCCTCTTGGGCGGATTGAATAATCTCGGCTAAAATAGAGATGGCCAAGAGCCGCGCATCTCGCTGCGACGCAATCAAACCAATCGGTGCATGAATGCGTGCAATATCCGCTTGAGACACGCCTAATTCGGAGAGTGTTTCGCATCGAATTTCATGGGTCCGAACGCTACCCATCGCGCCGATATAAAAGGCAGGACCCGCCAAGGCCTGCTGCAAGAGAGCGCCTTCCCAATCATGGTCGTGAAATAAACACACCATGGCTGTGCGAGTATCATCCTTCGCCGCTGGCGGTTCTTCGGGGCGTTTTAAGTGCTGCACATCCGGCAAAATATTCGCGTCGGGCGACTGGACAACAACCTCAAAACTGCTCTTCGCCGCATAGTCGGCAAGTGCCAAACAGGCTTCCCCTCGCCCTGCAATTCGCAACCTTATTCGCGGCGAAAGCGCGATTGTAAAATCTCCAAAATTAAGCGGGGTTGGCTCCCGTCTTTCCAAACCCGCTAATGCCGCCTGAATAGCGACCAAGTCTGGTTTTTGGATTATCGCAATTTCCAATCGTCCGCCGCAGGGTAATGCGATATCGCGATAGGGCGACCCCTCACCATAGATGAAGACACCAGACTGCCCGTCGCGGGCACGGGCGACAACATCAGCGTCGATACATCCATTTGAGATATAGCCAGCCACCTGCCCTTTCGTGACAGCCATCATTGCGCCCTTAGTTCGCAAGGTTCCGCCAGTTACATCGCGCAAGACAATGAGGACCGCGTCGGCATGGCCGACGCAGTAACGCAAAACATCTTCAGCTCGATCATAAGTCAGGTTCACAGGACTAGATTATGCGTCCTCACGCGCAAGGCAATGGTTTATACAGGTCGTTAAAACTCAACCACGCGGTTGTGCAGAGCTGAATCTTGCGCGGCGAGGCCCATCTCAACAGCGCGGCGACCGTCCTCTAACGTAACCTCAACCTTACCCGTTCCGTTGACGACATTCAGGAACTTCTCATGTTGATAAAATGTTGAGCCATGATGATCGCCCGCCAAAAGCAAAGCTCCATCAATGATAACCTCTTCCGTAATTGGGTTTTTGGGGCTACGCGGCGCATAAGTCATTTGGGAGTGCGGGACAGAGTCCATCCCGCCCGGCCAGAAGCGGCCCGGGCCCGGAAGCCTGCATTCGATCTTACCTTTGGGTCCAACCGCGCTGATTTCTTCATTCCAAAGCGACCCATCGGCGAACATGCAAAGCTCTAACATCGCCCGCACGCCATTTTCGAAATCAAACATAACATAGCCAGAGTCCCAAATATCAGAGGTCTTCCCGTCATAGATTTCGTCTAAATGATTGACGGCTTGTCCCGCCGTGGCACTGACGCGAATTGGTTCCGCCCCCACAATCAGGCGCATAAGATCAAAGAAATGGCAACATTTCTCAACGAGGGTCCCGCCCGTATTGGCGGAAAAACGGTTCCAATCGCCAATCTTTGGAAGAAAAGCGAAGCGGTGCTCGCGTATCGTCAACATTTTCAACCCGCCCGTTATCTCCGCACAATCTTCAATCAACCTCGCGACAGGCGGCATATAGCGATATTCCATCGCCACCCAGACGGGTGCGCCATAGGACTTAGAAAATTCATCCAAAAATTTGACCTGAGCCACATCCGTATAAAGCGGTTTTTCGCAGAGAATAGGAAGTGTGCGGCTGCGGGCAATCTCTGTGAGATTTTCAACATGACGAAAATTGGGACTGACAATAACGACAGCATCTAGGTCAGGGTCAGACACCATGGCTTCAATAGTTGGCTGCACAATCGCATGGCCCGCTTTGGCCGCTGCCGCTTTCGCCAACTCATCAACAGGGTCGTAGACACTATGAACCCGCGCGCCGTCCAAAAGATTGATATTGGCAATATGCTCATGCCCCATCATGCCGCAGCCAATTATTCCATAATTTTTCATGCAGCGAATGTCCTTGAATATCACATAAGGCGCATACGCCTATATGCGATTGCTATAGTCTGAACCGCCCGCTAATCCAATCACAGTTTCGTCCTTTAGGTGCCTCAATGACAATCGTTCCTGTTACCTCTGCTAACCTAAAGCACCCTGAAATCTCTTGGTTTTCGGCGCTTTGTTCGGATGATTATAATCAGCTTGGTGTGCCCGAAGATGAATTAAAATCGAGCTGGGCCCATTGCAGAGACATTTTACTTGAAGCCGAAAAACAGGGTTTCCGAAATATTCTTTGCCCGTCCTCCTATCAGGTCGGTCAAGACACGCTCTCATTTGTCGCGGGCTGCGCGCCGCTGACCCAAACCATCAATATGCTGACCGCAGTCCGTTGCGGGGAAATGCAGCCCATAATGCTCGCGCGCACGCTTGCCACCTTAGACCATATGCTCGAAGGCCGCTTGACGGTAAACATCATTAGTTCCGATTTCCCCGGTGAAAAAGCCGAGAGCGCCCACCGCTATCAACGCTCCCGCGAAGTTGTCTCAATTTTGAAACAGGCTTGGACGCAAGATGAGATAAATTTTGAAGGCGAGGTCTATAATTTCTCTGGGCTAAATACGGGCCCTGCCAAACCCTATCAAATCAACGGCGGTCCCCTGCTTTATTTCGGAGGATATTCCCCTCCCGCCTTGGAGCTTTGCGGCGAGCATTGCGATGTCTATCTCATGTGGCCGGAAACCAAGGATAAACTCGCGGAACGCATGACCGCGGTGAATGCAGTCGCCGAGCGTTACGGCAGAACCTTAGATTACGGCCTGCGCGCCCATGTCATTGTGCGGGATACAGAAGCCGAAGCGCGGGACTATGCCGAACATCTCGTCAGCGAACTCGATGATGAATATGGACAGCTCATCCGCGACCGCGCCCATGATTCCATCAGCCTAGGCGTCTCGCACCAAGCCCGCGC
>CAZNXP010000151.1:0-5464 GCA_964576955.1 uncultured Algimonas sp. | reverse complement strand
GCGACGCCGACCAAGGTCCTCGGCCTGCAAGCCCGCTTGATTTCAGCATCACTCGGCCGGTTTGGTTCCTTTTTCACTTACCGCGCGAAAATTGGACATTCACGAAATCGCGTCAATATAGTATGGAAAATGACCGCGACGACCATCTGCGCAATTGCGAAAAAGTTTGCACATTGGACGGTAATAATTTTCTTTTACTCTCAAATAATTGCCGCTCTGCCCCCAAAGGGTTGAAATATAACTTGCATGTGACAATTGCGCAAAAAGAAGGTCGGAAAACCTTATATACCGATATTATTATTGATCCGGGGATGAATAACGATAATCGAGGTATTGGAGACGGCGGCGGCGATTAGTTAGTCGAAAATAACCATGGTGTTTCTCGCCAGCAAATTTTGGCGAGAAACATCAAGGTCAATTTAAATTATTCAAAGTAATTTATCTAGAATTCGCCTCAATAATTAACTTTTCTATTTCTGGTAAATATTCGGAACTGAGTTGGTTGGCGGCAATCATCGCCCTCAATTCTCTGAGATATGTTGTATATTCTCTTTTCCAGTTATCATTTTTTGGATTTCGATTTATCATTTCTTCATAATGCAAAAAAGACTGTTTTAACATCTCTTCAAATTCAGGAGACTTCGCGTCAATTAAAATGTCCGTTATTACTCTTGCAGAAGCTTGTGTTCGTCTAAATAAAATTAAATAATTCTGAGGATCGTCTTCCAATAATTGCTCATAAAGACTTATTTGCTTCATTCTTAAAGCCAGCGCAGCATTTCTATCATCCTCTTTGACAGCAATTTGCGCTAAGCCAGCCATAACATTGGCAAGTTCCATTGTGGTTTGTGAATTTTCTGGAGCTAACATTAGCGCCTGGTCAAAGAAATCAGCGGCTCTCAAAAATTTACTTTTCGCTAAATTTAGATTTTCGAGTTTCAGGTTTAATAAACCAAGATTATTCTCGCCCCAAGCGCGTTCCGAAATCCATTTTAAATTTTTCGTATCCGTTTCATATAGATGCTTGCCAAGGTCCGCATAATTTTCCCAGTAAGGCGCGACCTCCTGAAATTTTTTCTCATAGTAATAGATCGACCCAACCCAATATTCACTCTGGGCATGGGTGAAAATGGCATCCGTGTCATCGGGATTGCGGTCATAGATTTCCCGCGTCAATCTGGCTGTGGCTTGCATTTCAGCGCGCGCTTTATCAAAGTCATGCGATTCCAATGCAACTTGTCCCAAAATATGCCGGGCACGCGCCTGCAGTGCGAGACTGTCATCGGAGAGTTTCGCAATATCTTGTGCCTCATAATATTTAACGGCCCGCTGTCCAATATCATCGAGAATATCTAGCCGCCCCACAGGCTCCAATTTCTCCTTCATATCCGTAATCATAAATTTGACCAAACCTTCGGCCTGCTGACGGTTCGTATCTGCGGCTTTTCTCGCGGTGACGGCAGAGAATGTTGTTGCCCCCATTAGGCCCGAGAAGAGCAAGGCTCCTGCTGTCACGGCTTGTAGGCGACGGCGTTTACGGCGCGCATCCCGCTGAATAAGCGTGTCTAACCCAACACCCAACATAGCCGCGGCAATCTGCGTGACGCCGAGTTGGAAGCTGGATTTCGTTGCGCCTAAATTTGCAGCAAGGGGCTCCCGCCCGCCCTCTAATAAAGCCAGAGGAAAGGCTGTCTCAGGCGAACCTTCAGCCAAAACACAAAAAACCGCCGACTCCCCGTGCATTTTACGAAACAAACGGATTTCTTCATTTACCCAATGGGAAGCTTTGGCGGCGGGCGAACACAGCACAATCAGTACTCGCGAGCCTTCAACGGCGTCTTGGATTTTTTCAGACAAGCTATGATGGGCCGTCAGTTCATTCGCGTCCCGAAAAATCGGAGAGAGTGTACCGCTATGACCTTTGGGAATTTTATAGGTCTCCAGCGCCTTATGCAGGCGCGCGGCCACAGCCTCATCGGCATGCGCATAAGATAAAAATCCTGCATAACTATAGGTCATCACCTATTTCCCCTGTCCCATGATAATTAAAGACGCTTCTGGCGCAAAGTGCAAGCCAACTTAGTCAAGCAATTTAATTTCACCGCTATGCTGACAGACAATTCCGACAATAAATTCGCGAATTATTCAAAATTTCAGCACGCACTGGATTGCCCCGCACCGCCCATAGGGTTAGGCCTACCCCATGAAAGCTGAGCCAACTTCCCTACTAGATGTAATCCGTATGACGCCGCGCCGCATTGCCGATGACCGCGGTTATTTTATCGAAACATTTCGCTTAAGCACATTTCATGAAGCCACTGGAACAGACGTAGAGTTTTTGCAAGAAAACCAATCCCTGACTCGGAAAGCCGACACAATTCGCGGGCTACATTTCCAAGGGCCGCCACATGGGCAAGGTAAACTTATTCGCTGCCTTCAAGGCTCTATTTTAGATGTTGCCGTCGATATTCGCAGAGGCTCGCCCAATTACGGGCAGTTCGTTGTAGAAGAGTTGACCGCTGAAAATGACCGGCAGCTTTGGATACCCGCCGGTTTCCTGCACGGCTTCCGAACCTTAGAAGACGATACAATCATCAACTATCGCTGCACCCACACCTATGCACCGCAAAGCGAAGGCGCGGTCATGTGGAATGACCCTGACATCGCCATTGATTGGGGCATTGAAACGCCGCAATCCATTTCTGAGAAAGATTTGAACGCCTCGTCTTTTGCGGATTTCACATCGCCATTTGAGTATAAGTCAGGCGCATGAGTTTGAGAATTGCTGTCATTGGGAAAACGGGACAATTGGGCCGCGCCCTCCTTCACGAAGGCGAAGCACAAGGTCATGAAATTATCGCTTTAGGGCGAGAGACAATGGATTTAACCGCCCCCGTCCCTGACATAGAGAGGGCTATCGCGAGCCTCCCCTCGGGGTTAGATGTTTTAATCCTCGCGGCCGCCTATACCAATGTAGACGGCGCGGAGTCGCAAGCCGACTTAAGCTACGCCGTTAATGCGGTCGCGCCGGGTATTATCGCCCGCGCCTGCGCCAAACATGACATCCCGCTAATCCATATCTCGACGGATTATGTTTTCGACGGCGAGGCCGAAACCCCTTACGCGCCAGATGATGATACGGACCCCTTAGGCGTTTACGGCGCATCAAAATTGGACGGTGAATTAGCCATTCTTGAATCGGGCGCGCGGAGTTTAATCCTGCGAACCTCTTGGCTTTATGACGAAAGCGGATCTAATTTCCTAACCACAATGCTGAAGCTTGCCCAAACTAAAGATATTATTTCGGTCGTGGATGACCAAATTGGCCGGCCCACATATGCGGGTCATTTGGCGCAGGCCGTGTTGAAAGCCGCCAGCCTCTTTGCGCAAGAGCCTGATATGGAAACCGCTGTATATCATGTCACGAATGGCGGCGAAGAGGTCAGCTGGGCTGGCTTTGCGAAAGCCATTTTCAAGGCCAAGGGTTTGGATGTGAAGGTCGATGAAATCCCCTCATCGGATTACCCGTCCATCGCAGAGAGGCCCGCCTATTCTGTCTTAGAGACAGAGAGTTTTGAATACATCTTCCGGCATCCACTGCCGGATTGGCAATCTGGCTTACGCGCCGCACTTGAACTGGCCGCCGAAAACACCGCATAAGCCGCCTATGCACCTTTGGTTGAACATCCTAAATGCGGCAGCGCTAGTGGCTGTCTTGGCTATTGCAGGATGCCATGCAGCGCAAAGCGAATTACCCGAAAATGCTATAGTTAGCACGACGCTCTGCGCGGACTCTTATATCCATGCGATGCCAGAAATCGAGCCCCGCCTCACGGCCCTTTCTTGGCAATCTCGCTCGGCATTATCCGTTACGCCGAACGCGCTCAAATCTTTACCGCAAGCGGATGACGATGCCGAACGTCTTTTGAGATGGTCTGGCGCTTTGCGTATTTCGAGTGCGGGCGGGCGCGGAGATATTGATTTACTTTGGGGCGAGGATTTCGAGACGGTCTGGACAAATTTCGAACGATTATCGCAAGACTTAAATATCCCAAATCCCTCCCCCGCTTTGCAAGCGCGGCTCATGCAAATTGAAAAACCCGCCCAGGCTCCAAAAATTCTCTACCTAGATAGATCAGGCGCAACGGCTGGACCCGGCACATTTGTCCACACCGTCATTGAAGCGGCAGGGGGTCAGAATATTATTCAAAACCCTGGTTGGCAATCACCAGACACGGAACATTTAATAGCGCTTCAGCCTGACCTCATTGTCACAAGTTTTATGGACTCCAGTTATGCAGGCGTAAATGACCGCACCCTGCGCCACGCGGCTTTGGCGTCTAAAATAGAGTCGCTGCCGCAAATCAATATTCCCGGGAAACTCTGGCCCTGCGCTGGCCCCGGTCTTATCGAGGCGGCCGCGCTTTTAAATCGTCAGATGTTATCGTTATGAGCCTGCGTCTCTGGACAGCTCTCATGGCTCTTATATGCGGGCTGGCCATCTTCATGAGCCTTTTCATCGGCGCAACATGGATAGGTCTCAGGGACGTCGGGGCGAGTTTGACTGGCGGCGCGTCGGAGCCCGTCAACACCATCATCCAATCAATTCGCCTTCCCCGCGCTTTATTAGCGGCGCTCGTCGGGGCGGGTTTGGGCGCGTCTGGCGCCGCCTTACAAGGCTTTACCCGCAACCCTTTAGCCGCGCCGGGCTTATTAGGGTTTTCCGCCTGCGCTGCATTGGGCGCTGTCTTAGCGCTCTATTTCAACCTTCCGCCGCTCATCACACCCGCCGCTATTGGGTTTTCGCTTGTCGGGGCCTTGGCCATGACAGCTTTTTCAAGACGTAAGCCGGGGGCCTCTGGCTTGGTTTTAGCAGGCATTGGTATCGGCGCGCTCGCCACCGCCATAACGGGGATGGTTATGAATTTTGCGCCAAACCCTTGGGCTTTATCTGAGCTTGTCTATTGGTTGATGGGGTCTCTAAAAAATGCAGATAGTGCCGATGTGCTCATCGCGGGACCGCTGACACTCTTTGGCTGCGCGCTTTTATGTTTTTCAGGGCCAGACCTACGCGTGCTTGGGCTCGGCGAAGACACAGCGCAGAGCTTGGGTGTCTCTATTGGACGCACACAACTGCTCATCGTTTTAGGCTGCGCGCTTTGTATCGGCGCAGGCGTTGCGGTTGCGGGCGCCATCGGATTTGTGGGGCTTTTCGTCCCGCATATTTTACGCTTCCTGACGCGGGCCGATGAAGCTTGGCTTATCCCGCTGTCAGCCTTGGGCGGCGCGGGTTTTCTGGTTCTCATTGATAGTCTTATTCGCGCCGCTTCTGGCCCCGGCACGCCGCTTTATCTTGGTATTGTTACCTCCCTTATCGGTGTTCCGTTCTTCCTTTGGCTCGCTTGGCGGCAGTCATGATGGAGCTGACAAACATCTCCGTGAGCTATGGCGAGAAGACGGTTGT
>CAZNXP010000150.1:0-5482 GCA_964576955.1 uncultured Algimonas sp. | reverse complement strand
GGCTTACGCCAAGTGCTAGGCCCTGCGGCGGTGCTTACGGAAAACGGCCGTACTGAAATGCCCCCGTTTCAGAGGGTGCAGCTCTCGCTCTCCGGCCCCGATAAAATGGCGTTACCCACCTCACCTAAGCGCACCGTCCCCCGAACCAGATAATGCAATGAATGCATCGAACCTACCGCCCGAAAACAATAGGTCACAGATAACGCGTCTATCCTGTCCTATGTCCGAAAGAACGAGTTAAATATGGGGGATGAAATGGGATGGGTGGATGCATTTAATTGAATTACTTATAAGCGCCTGAAATCGTTTAAAAATTTCAGTTCTCATAGTAGCGAAAAATGAGGATTAATTGCGAGAACTCTACATCTTTTTGCCTGAAATATTCTCAATCTCGTCTTCAGATAAATTGAAATGAGACAAAATATCGGCGTTGTCCGCGCCGTTTCTCTTCGCATCTCTCCGTATTGTGGCGGGTGTTTCACTGAAATTCACGGGATGTTTGATGGCGCGATAATCAAAATTATCTGGGTGTTTTCGGTTTTGAAAAAAATCAACTGAATTTAAGTGAGGGTCATCTATAACCTCTTCCAGTGTATTATACCGCATCACGGGAATATTCGCATCCTGCAACATTTGAAACCATTCCTCTGACGTCCTGCTTGGCGTTATTTTCTCGATTAGGGCGTAGATTTCATCGGTATTTTTGGTTCGCGCCTTGAGGGTGTTAAAGCGTGGATCTTTGAAGACATCTGGCATACCCCCAAGTTTGAAGAAGCTCTCCCAGTGTGCGTCCGAATAGGGTAGTATCGAAATATACCCATCTTTGGTTTTAAAGGGCTTTCGCCTGGGATTAATCGACCGAGGATAACCAGCCTTATCCATTTTGGGTTCAAAACTTTGCCCGTAAAGATGCTCAACCATATTGAAATGGGTAGCGACCTCCAACATTGGCACTTCAACAAATTGCCCTTCCCCACTTCGCTCACGGTGGAAAAGCGCAGCTATCGTGGCATAGGCACTATAAAGCCCTGACGTCTTGTCGGCCATGGTTGCAGGCATATATTTGGGCGCGTCCACACCCGATAAGGGCAAAAGTCCCGCCATACCCGATGCGGATTGAATGAGATCGTCATAGGCCAGAAGCCCGTCATAAGCCCCGCCAAACCCAAATCCGCAACAATGCACGTAAATAATAGACGGGTTTATCGCCTTTACCGCATCATAATTAAAACCCAGGCGGGTTATCCCTGCGGTCCGAACATTATGAAAAAATACATCTGCGCCTTTGATCAGTTCTTTCAAGATGATTTTGGACTCTTCTTTAGATAAATCCATGTTTAGCGACCGCTTATTACGGTTCAGATTAAGGTATAGCGGTCCTAGTTCCTTAACATGGGATGGCCCGACATAGCGCAACAAATCGCCCGCCCCATTTTCAATTTTTATGATATCTGCGCCAAGGTCTCCGAGAATTTGACTACCAAAAGGCCCGAAGACAACATTGCTCATGTCTATGACCTTTACGCCGGATAAAGGCCCAGGGGATTTTTCATCTAACCATGGCATAATTCACAATCCTTCTAGCCACATATCGAGCGCCTCTTCATCTGGCCATCCTGCCCAATATTGAAGATTACCCGATTGAACAATGGCAGCCCTTCCCTGTGTCGTCGTTTCACGCACTTTCCAACTTGTTTCGAGATGTTCGCTCCAAATTTGAAGCGCGCCGCCTTTTTCGAGCGGTAGTGGCGTGTCTTCTCGGAACGTATCAATGGCCGTGACCTTAATCCCATCCAGATTGGGTGCTAGACTTTGCGGGATTTGGAAATCTTCCGTTCTGGAGCCTGTACGCGGGCCTATAACGACGGTTCCTTTAAAGGTCTGCATGGCTGTTTTGAGGGGCTTTGACCACGTGAATAACCCCGGAATGAAGACCGTCTTGCGATCACCAAAATTGGATGTCGTTGACGGAAGAATATCAATTCTCTGAAAACCCTGTTTTCGCAATCCCCTGTAAATATCTAAAATTAAACGAAAATAGTCAAAATTCTTATCCTGCGGCTGAACCTCCCACGCCCATTGCGAAGGATAGTCAAAGATAATGGCGACCTCAGAGTCCTGCTCCTTAGGTCTCTCATATGTCTCCAATTCCTTTGCGAGCGCCCTCACCGCATGTCCAGCTTCAGAATATTCGCCGTCAGGCCTGAGTAGACCCGCATGATTTTGTTCTTGTCCGAAAGGTAATTGTCGCCAGCGAAAATAAGATACGACTTCTGCGCCGTGATCAAAGGCATCAAAGGTCCATTGCCGGACTTGGCCTGATTTGGGCACAGGATTATGCGGCGCCCAATTTACCGGTCCAGGCTGTTGTTCCATAACCCACCATCGGCCCCTCCCAACTGCGCGGTAGAGGTCGTGATGGAAGGCTTGGAAGTCCGCGTCCCCTACCCGCGCATGTTCGCGTCGATAGTTTTCACTGCGATTTGAACGGTCCTCGAGAAAGCCAAGCGGATAACTATCCCATGTCGCGATATCTAAATCTTCGCCCACCGCAAAATGATCAAAATCCGTAATCCGCCCCATGTAATTATGGAGCAAATCAGCATCCGTTAGCTCTCGCAACACATCGACTTGTGCCTTGTTGAATGCTGCAACTTGCTCCGAGGCAAAGCGGCGGAAATCCATGACATGGGCAGGATGGGGTTCCGTCACCGTTAGATATGGTAATTCGATTTGGTCAAATCGGTTATATTCCATAGACCAGAACACGGTCCCCCATCGGGTATTTAGCGCCTCAATGGACTCATATTTGTTGGACAGCCAAAGTTGGAAGGCGGCTTTGGCGGTGGGGCTGTAAGAGAGCGTTGTATCATGGCAGCCATATTCATTATCAATCTGCCAGGCTTTTATGGCGGGATGCTGCCCATAGCGTTCGCCCAAAATACGGGCGATGCGTTTACATTCCTCCCGGTAGCCACGATGAGAAAAATCATAATGACGCCGCGAGCCAAAGCCTCGCTCGCGGCCCTGTGCATCCCACGCGAGCATATCTGGGTGTTTATCCACCATCCACCGCGGCGGCGTAGCTGTCGGCGTACACATAATAATTTTGAGGCCTGCTTCGGCAAGGGTTTCAATGGCACGGTCAAGCCAGCCCAAGGTCAATCGGTTAAGCTCCGGTTCCATACGACTCCAGGCAAACTCCCCTATCCTTACCCAAGAAAATCCCATCTCGACCATGCGGCGCGCGTCATCTGCCCATTGGGATTCAGGCCAATGTTCCGGATAATAACAAACGCCGAGTTCGGGCTTGTCGTTCATTGTAGCGCTCGTTGAAAAATACTCGGGTCCACATTCCCGCCTGAAAGAATAACGGCGACCGTCTTGACGTCATCGGGCAAGTTACCCGCAAGGACGGCTGCCATGGCCGCTGCGCCGCCGGGTTCTAACGTTACGCCGAGTTCCTCATGCGTCACCTTTATCGCATAGAGACATTCCTCATCACTCACGGTATAAACATCGCTCAGTGACTTGAAATTGATAGGCCATGTCAGCGCTCCCGGTTGCGGCGTTAGAATAGCATCACAGAGGCTTGGCGGTGTTGCCGATAGCTTAGTGCGAACCCCTGCCCTTAAACTCAATTGATGGTCATTATAATTTTCAGGCTCCGCGCCAAAAATACGAGTCTGAGGTGAAAGTTCTGTGAGGGCCAATGAGATACCTGCGCACATCCCGCCGCCGCCCAAACAAGTAATCATCGCGTCAAATTCAGGTTCAGCTTCCGCCAGCTCAATCCCAATCGTTCCCTGCCCCGCGATAATCCAAGGATCATCAAAACTCGGCACAAGTGTCCGTCCGTCACGCTGTGCAATCGCGGCGGCTATCTCCTCGCGGCTTTCTGTATTGCGGTCATAGCTCACAATAGTGGCGCCATCCGCCAAGACTCCGTCGGTTTTCACTTTAGGGGCATCTTCGGGCATGACGATAATCGCATCCATGCCGAGTTCTTTCGCAGCACAGGAGACGCCCTGCGCATGGTTTCCAGAGGAAAAGGCCACAACGCCGCGCGCGCGCTCCGCCGCACTCATGGCCGATAAACGGTTGAACGCACCGCGATATTTAAATGCATTTTTCTTCTGCAGGCATTCAGCTTTGAACCAAATCTGCTTCCCCAACCGTGTGTCGAGCGCATCTGAGCGCAAAAGCGGGGTTTTTATGGCATGCCCCTCTAATCGCCGTGCTGCGGCGAGGACATCTGCATAGCTTGGCGGATGACTCATCTTAGGTCCTTTGTTGACGCTGTCTTGGAATAATGAAAATACAGCTGGCAACAAGTGAAAACAACGACCCGGGAGACGCCCATGCTAGGCCTCATGATGAAACACGAGCTCATGATCAGTGATCTGATTGAGCACGCGGCAGTTGTTCATAAAGATCGCGAGATTTACACGCTCAATACGGACATGTCAGAGCATCGATATACTTGGTCAGCCTGTGCGGTCCGTGTTCGCAAATTAGCCAATGCTCTTATCGCGGCTGGCGTAGAAAAGGGCGATCGTATTGCGACAATCGCGTGGAATAATTTCCGTCATATCGAAATCTATTATGCAGTTAGCTCCATCGGCGCAGTCGTCCACACGATAAACCCGCGCCTGAAGCCTGAACAGATTGCTTGGATGGTCAATCATGCCGAGGATAAATTTGTCATGTTTGATACGACATTTGCGCCGATTATTAATGGCGTCAGCGGGTTTTGTCCGTCGGTTGAAAAATGGGTGTGCTTAACGGACGCCGCAGGCGTGCCCGAGATGAAGGTCGACACACAGGATTATGAGAGCCTTATAGAGGGTCATTCCGAAGAGATTACGTGGGAA
This sequence comes from uncultured Algimonas sp., assembly GCA_964576955.1. Classification (GTDB taxonomy): domain Bacteria; phylum Pseudomonadota; class Alphaproteobacteria; order Caulobacterales; family Maricaulaceae; genus Litorimonas. The sequence goes on along the minus strand of CAZNXP010000150.1, from coordinate 608 downwards.
CGTTTTGATGAAAATACGGCCTGTACGCTTTGCTATACGTCGGGCACGACAGGCGACCCTAAAGGTGTACTCTATTCCCACCGCTCAACCATTCTTCATGCTATGGCAGGCTGTTTTCAAGATGTGATTGGCGGCGGGTCGAATGATACGATCTTGGCTGTGGTACCGATGTTCCATGTCTCGGCTTGGGGTCTTGTTTATTCCGCAGCCATGGTCGGCGCAAAACTCGTCATGCCCGGCCCCGGGTTAGACGGCGCAAATCTGACAAAAATGATCAATCAAGAAGGCGTAACTTTAATGGCCGGTGTGCCGACCGTTTGGTTGGGCATTTATAATCATTTGAAAGCAGAAGGCCTAAGCTTGCCGACTGTCAAAAAAGCGCTCGTCGGCGGGTCTGCCCTGCCTGAAAGCCTATTGCGGGCCTATGAATTAGATCTCGGCATTCCAATGCAACAAGGCTGGGGCATGACCGAAACATCGCCTTTAGGAACGACCTATTGTCCTTACCCCGGGGATGATTTGTCTGATTATGATTCCACCGTACAAGATAAGCTCTATGCTGGGCGCCGAATTTTCGGCGTCGACATGCGTATCGTTGATGATGAAGG
>CAZNXP010000149.1:2960-5482 GCA_964576955.1 uncultured Algimonas sp. | reverse complement strand
CTTGGAATAAGGCTTTGGCTGCAGCTTCGGCATCCGTTTCAGGCCTAGCGGTTTCACCGTCTAAGAACGCCCGCCCCTGAGTATCTTCGATTTCCACAAGCCAAATATCGGGATCGCGGTCCACGGCCTTGTTCACCCGCAGCCGCATCTCGGCCTCCTCAAAGGGGCCGTCTTTATACCACTCGCGGGTGCCGCTAAATCCCATTTGTTCCGTATGGCGAAATAAATCGCGGCCCTGACGTATAATCACCCATAAAGCGCCCGCGTCCGCATCGCCGCGCCGCAGCACAGCGGCAAAGGCGCCAGCCCCCTGCGCGCGCCGGATGAGCGCCGAAACCCGCAGCTCTGTCTTCAGCCGCGCCATCTAAACGGCGCGCCTCAGAGACATTTCGGCGTTTTCTTTGGCGCTAATTCCATAATTGGCATCTCGCTTGCGTTGGTAACCTCATCTTAACCTTGAGGCATCGGACCATGTTTCGTTTTCGTACAGGCCGGATTGCGGCCACTCTGTTGCTTCTTAGCACAACCTCCATACCGCAGACAGCTTTGGCTGCAAGCTATCTGGAGGCAGGTTATAAACAGCCAAAGATAACCTATACCGCTTCCCTTATTGAAATGACGCAGACGGATAGTTCGCGAAAAACCCAAACATTAGATTGGCGTCAGCCCAGCGTAGAGCTCACATTTGAACTGCCGCCCGCGCAACGAACATCTGACATCATCCTCACCCTATCGGCTGACCCGCTCACGCGCGTTGCCCGAAATGCACCCCTGCAAGTTCAATTTAACAATGGCGATGTTTTTCCGGTCCGTTCCAATGGATATGGATTTGAAGCGCGGATACCGCTTGACGCCTCACAAGCGCGCGGAAGCCGGAACGTCCTGCGTATCACCTATCCCGCGCCTTCGGGAGCAGCGTGCGTCAGTCCCGCTCATGGGGCCTGGTCTATTGACCTCGCACAATCTTCACTGCGCATTTCAGGCCGCGCTAATAGCCGCCATTTAAGATTATCTGAAGTCACAGAATATTTAAAGCATCCCGCATTGACGCCCAAGCGAATTGGATTGATTGCGACGGGCGCTGACGCGACGGATATGCAAGCCTTAGCCGCCCAAGGTCTTTCGCTGCGAACCCCATCTGTGCCGAAATTTTCTGTTTCAAAATATGGAACCGACTTCAATGTCGTGATGGTTAAGCGAAGTGGCTTAACTAAAGTGACTGATGATCCCATGATTTTAAATTCGAAGGGCCCGCGTATTTTTGTGCCGCGGGGCAAACCGACGGAGCTCATCTTTACGGCTGATACGGATGCAGAAATTTTGGAAATGCTGCAAATTTTCTCAACGCGCAAACTCCCTAACGCGCGGCGGCCAATATCCAGTATTGGCGAGATGAATATGCAGCAGCGTCTGGATTTCGACCGCCAAACAATTGCCGGTAGAACTCAGCTGTCTGACTTAGCTATTCGGCTAGCTGACGCGCAGCCAGGGGAACAAACTTATAAGTTTAACGTCAAAGACCCGACCTCAACTCAGGGCAAATTAATGCTACGTGTGTCCACAACGCAGGACATTGGCGAAGACTCCCGTCTGCGCGTCTCCCTCAATGGCAAAACGCTCGGAGCTACAAAGCTAGATAAAAAACGTAAATCCGTCGCATTTGATATTGAGCCGAGCGATTTGAACACGACCTCTAATATTTTAACGCTCTCACCAGATCTCTCCGCGCAAAAAGCTTTTTCCTGCCCCAGCATCAATGCTTATGATCCTGGATATTCGATTGGAAATGGGTCGCGTATAACGATGTCTGAAGTAGAGGGCGCCTCTGTCACCAATCTGGCGCAGCTTGCCTCAACAGGCGGCCTGTTCGCGCAAAGCGAGAGCTATATTGCCCTGCCGAAACAAACGCGGGACTTTCAAGCTGCGCTCAGCGTTTTAGGCCAGCTGGCAAAAGCATCAGGTCATGGCTTCACCCTCGCCGATTACAGCCGCACGTCCAATGTGGCTAAAGACAAGCATATTTTGATTATAGGTCCGTTCCACATGGTCAAAGACCATTTAACTGGCGCGCCTCAGGCCTTCCGAGACGCTATGTCAGGTCAGTCCTCTTCAGGGCAGAATTTACTGCAAGCCAATTTTGGGCAATCCGCGGGCCTAAAAAATGATAACTCCGCTTTGAAATATGCAGCGGCACAATCTGGGTCGTTCAAAGTAAATCGCGGCGGTGTGGCGGCCTTATATGGCGCAGGCGATGGCCGTTTAATTGGCGTCATCTCTGCGACGCCGAGAACGAATTTTTCAGTCACCAGTCAGAATTTGATTAAGCCGGGTCATTGGAAATCTCTTCAAGGCGGCGTCGCACGCTGGACATCTTCTTCGATTATAATGACGCAGACCGCGCAATCTGATATCGACATTCGCAAGCCTGAGATAAAAACACAGTTTGAATGGTCTGATTTTAATCTCTCATTTCTTGAAAATTACGATTTCTATCTCCCAGAAATTAATTGGCCAGAAATTAA
>CAZNXP010000149.1:0-2860 GCA_964576955.1 uncultured Algimonas sp. | reverse complement strand
CCAGAAATTAATTGGCCAGAAATTAACTGGGCTGAATTTGATATGCCAGCAATCAGCCTGCCTGAATTCAACTGGCCAAAATTCAATATTGGGCAACCAAGGGCTCAGAAAAAAACTGAGTCATCACATGAAGAAACGAAATTTATCGAGCCGGTCAAAAGCGTGGAAAATATCGTCCCGCGCCTAAAGCCGATTGTTAAGTCTGCGGCGTCAAAGGCGGGCTCTGCCTCAACCGGATTGCGCGGACCCTTCCAATATGCTGAGGACACGCCAAAACACGCTGGCTCCCTTCATGGTTTAAAGCGGAGCACGCAAGCCAAATGGCGAGCAACTCAGCAATGGTTCAGTGCAAAGAAAAACGCCCTCATTGAAAGCCGAAGCTTAAATGAGATCACGAAAGCGAAAGAGAATTTACGCGATCAAACAAAGCCTGCTGGCCGTACCTTAAAAACAGTCATTTTGGATAAGCTACCTGCTAAAGGCCTTGTTCAAATTGGCGACCGCAATGTGTCCGTTTATGGGCTTATGTTGATATTCGCCTTAAGTTTAGTTCTTTTATTGATGAGCCTTGCCAGCCCCAAATCACGTCTGGGTGGCCGTCACTAAAGCCAAGTTCACTGTCTCTGGTCCGAGAGATAGTTATAACCCGTCACATCCGGTCCGGGATGTGGCGGGTTTCTCTTTTTGAAGTGAATGGCGTTGTGAGGGAAGCTATTATTCAGCTTGTAAAGGGAGCGTAATTTTAACGCGGGTGCCCTCGCCCTTTGCGGAATTTATCTTCATCTTTCCCTTGTGGAGCTCCGTTAAAGACCTCACGAGAGACAGGCCTAGGCCAGAGCCGCGCTTATCAGATAGCTGCGCCGCTTCACCTTGCGTATAGGGCTCTCCAATGCGCGCGATTTCCTCCGCACTCATACCGGCCCCCATATCACTCACGGTCAGCTCTAGGTCGCCGTCTATGGCCTGTGCATCGACCTCTATTTCTCCGCCTTTGTCAGAAAACTTCACTGAATTGGATAAGAGATTGAGCAGAATTTGGCGAACCGCGCGCCTATCCGCTTGAATAAGCAGAGCCTGATCTAGATCGAGGTTCATTTCAATTCCGACCTCGGCCGCATCAGCAGCCGGACGTATCATTTTAACTGAGGACCGAATGACATCAGCGGCGTCAAAGGTGTCATAATCCAGCTCATATCTACCCGCGTCGATTTTTGAAAGATCGAGAACATCTCCAATTAAATCGAGCATATGTTGACCACTCTCATGGATAAGGTCCGCATATTCCGCATATTTCCCGGGCAGCGGTCCAAATAAGCGCGAGCGCATCATATCGGAAAATCCGATTATCGCATTAAGGGGCGTGCGCAGTTCATGGCTGACACCCGCAAAAAATAATGTTTTATCCGTGCTGTCTTGGGCGGCAACAGCGCCTTGTTGGCGCAATTTATCCATTTGGGCTTCTTCGCCCGTTCTATCATGGGCATGGACGAGCCATCCTTTTGAGGCCAATGGGGTAATCCGAAGATCATAACTGGCCATCTTTCCGCTACCAGCATGGGATACCCGCACGGATTTTGCCGACTTGGAGCGCCGCACGGCATTGAATGCCGTTTCAAGCGCGAGTTTATCATCGGGATTATCAATAACAAATTCGAGCAAACTTTGCGGGATAGACCCCGAGAATTGCTTTGCGCCTTGTTCATTCGTAGCCACAAGGCGCGCCGCATCGTCATATTCAAACAAACCCCCACCAATGCCGTCACGCCAAAAGCTACGCGCCGGATCATAATCTGGTTTTTCGCGGAAGGACGCGGCGAATAAGGTAGCTAGGCCAAAAGCGAGTAAGGCTGACAGAGCAGAGAGTTTCGCCCAGCTTTCAATCCCGCTTCCCAATGACGGCGCTTTAGGTAAATGCCCTTGCTGGCCCGCAAACCAGATAAGGCCCGCGATGAGACTGGCGATCAAAACCCCCTCAAGGAGTTTTTCGCGTTCAAACAAGCAGGCTATCGCAGGCACGGTAATGAATAAAAGCGCCATAGGTATAAAACCAAGTATCAAACAGGCCAGCAAAGCTAAGGCCGCCCAGCTCAACATCAATACGATTTGCACCCATTCCCGGTCGGCAATGCGGGCCAAAATAACCCCTAAAATAGCAGGGACAGAGGCGACGGCAATAACGGGTAAAAGCTGGGATATATTAGTGGAGCCGCGCAAAACAAGCGCAGCCATGCCAGCCGCCAAGGCCAACAGCCAGACGAGGCTCGGCAATAGTACCGGCTGTCTTTCAATCAAACTGCCGCGACCTGCTTGATGGACTGTAATCGTCAAATCCAACTCCTTAAGCCAAAATTCACACTGAAAACCCAGTCTGAATCTGGTTAGTTCCCTTGTTCAAAGCAAATTCGCGGCAATATGGCTAACCTATTCGCGTCTGACGCCATATTATGCAGTCTGGCACACCCAAATGACGTGTTCGCGCTAATGACATTTGAGACAAGTCTGCCTACATGAGCCCTATGAATTATCCGACGAATATTCAGGACATGATTGACGACTTTGCTTTTCTGGACGATTGGGAAGACCGCTATATGCATGTCATTGACCTTGGAAAAAGCCTCGCGCCTTTACCGGACGGCACGCGGATAGAGGAAAACAAAGTCAAAGGCTGTGCCAGTCAAGTCTGGCTTGTCAGTGATTACACGGACGGCATTTGGACATTTTTGGGCGATAGCGACGCCCATATCGTAAAAGGACTGGTTGCGATTACGATAGAAATATTTTCAGGCCGGAGCGCCGCAGAGATTGCGGCCCTAGATGCCAATGAAATTTTATCAAAACTCGGACTGGCGGAACATTTATC
>CAZNXP010000148.1:0-5525 GCA_964576955.1 uncultured Algimonas sp. | reverse complement strand
GCGCAGAAATATCCGCCGTCGTAATTTCGGATACTTCAATATCTAAATCTGTGGCAACAAGCGTGAGCTGTCCATCTTCGGCGCTCATCAAAACATTGGAGAGAATTGGAATCGTATTGCGGCGTTCGACGACATTTTGGACATGCCCCAAAGCTTTTAGCAGGGCTGAGCGTTCAATAGAGAGGCGCATGGTGAACCTTGAAATAAAATTATGTCCTGAATCATAGCGAAATGTGCGCTCATGTGAAGACCAGCGGACATAAAAATACCCGCACTCAGAGCTCTAAGACGGGTATTCAAGTGGATATTTTGCCTGAGGCCGAATTGCAGCCTAATTCGTGCCCGTTTCTTGGGCGCGGCGCATCATTTCATCCCGGAACATGGCTGTAAAATCGGGCGGGTCCAACATAATGGGCGTAAAGCCGCCATTTTGCGTCATGGACGCCATAATCTGGCGCGCGAATGGGAACAGCAGGCGCGGGCACTCAATCATAATGAGCGGTTGAATTTCTTCAATAGTAACCCCTTGGAAAGCAAATAGACCTGAATATTCAAGCTCGGCAATAAAGACGACGGCGTTATCGCGGCGCGCATCGGCCTTTAACATGATGGTGACTTCAACCGTATCATCATCCAGCATCTGACGACCAATTTCGATATTCACCCCAATTTGCGGGGCCGCTTGTCCAGAGCGCAAACTATTCGGTGCGCCGGGATTTTCGAAGCTTTGGTCTTTTGTATATTGTGCCAATACGGTCAACATCGGGCCCTGAGGCGCCTCTTCAGGCGTCAGGGTGGGCTCGCCTTCGATGGACAAACTATCTTCTGCGGGTGTCTTTTCACCCTTTTTTGGTTTCTTGGCCATAATGCTCTTTCCTTGAAACGGATTGCAACGCAGCTTAGCTAATATAATCATTAGCCAAGACGGTCTATTCACCCGTATATAACCGGGCAATCCGCAAGATAAAGGTCTTCCATGTTCGACGTCATCATTTATGCGGCTTTAGCCACAGTTGTTGTAGTTGTTTTTTACTCAATTTTGGGAAAGCAAACGGGTTTTGGCGGTGTGCCAGAAGAAAAATCTGACCCCGTCGATTTTGGGATGGAAGACCGGAACCGAAAACCCGCGCCAGATGTGAACCCTGAAATTGAACGACTTGGCTTGTCAGGGATAACGCAGCTCGACCCGTCCTTCTCTATTTCGCATTTCATGAGCGGGGCGACAGCCGCCTATTCTATCATCTTAGAAGCCTTTGCCAATGGCGACCGTGAGCGCCTTAATGATTTGCTGACGCCAGATACCTTCGCGATTTATGACGCGGCCATAACAGCGCGGGAAGAAGCGGGCCAAACGCAAATCACCGATTTGGGACGCCTTCGCAAAGCCTCCATTAAAGCGGCAAAGACGGAAGGCTCGGTTGCCTATATTTCGGTTCTCTATGAAGCCGATCTCACCTCAGCCTTGCGCGATGCAGATGGCGAAATTATCATGGGGGACCCTGATGTCTTGTCCTCTGTTTCAGAAGTCTGGGAATATACGCGCGATTTTAGAGAGTCGAATTTAAACTGGCTTTTAGCAAATGTAGAACCCAATGAAGGCGATCCATTAGAGGCTGACCCCACACCAGATACGACGGCCTAAAATGCGCCTCTTCATTGGTCTATGCATGCTGGGCAGTTTTGCTGCGGGCTGTTCAACCCTGCCTGACGCGCCCTTACCGCCTCCCGAGCCTATTGTTGAGAATCAAACGGTCCCGCAAGTCCCGGCGCAGCCATTGCCAGAACCGCCGCCAGCGCCGCGGGTTCAGATGCCCCCGCCTGCCCCGACCGAACCGCCGCCGGCTCCAGTCATTGAAGCGCCCGAACCGTCAGAGTTTGCCGCGCTGCCATTTTGGGAGACGCATGATCCTACGCCGGCCTTATCTGCCTTTGTGCGGGGATGTGAAACCTGGTCCAATGCGGAAGACGCAAGCTATTTAAATCCCAATTTACCGCAATATGGAACCTATGGTGATTGGCGCCAGACCTGCCAGAGTGCCACTATATTGCAATCAGTTGACCCGAGCGCGAAGGATGCCCGCGCATTTTTTGAAGGGTGGTTTAAACCTGTTGCGCTTACAGCGCCTGATGCCGCTGATGGTCTTTTAACAGGCTATTATGAGCCTGAGGTTGAAGTCCGCCTCACGCCCTCTTCTGAATTTTCAGAACCAATATTAGCCAAGCCTACCAACGCCGCCAAACTCACCCTGCCGCGCGCGCAGGTCAATGCCAGCACATCGCGCGTCATTGCCTATGGGCGGCCCATCGATGTCTTCTTTTTACAAGTCCAAGGGTCGGGACGGTTAAAATACTCGGATGGCCGAATTTTACGCGCGGCCTATGCCGCGAATAATGGACAGGCTTACCGCTCCATTGGCGCGGTCTTGATTGCGCGGGGCGAGCTGACGCGAGATACAGCTTCTAAACAATCTATTGATGATTGGATGCAGCGAAATGGCCCACAAGCGGCGCGCGCGCTCATGAATGAAAATCCGCGCTATATTTATTTCACGGAGCAATCCATCCGCGCCGGCGAAGGCCCGCAAGGCGCGATGCGCGTGCCGTTGACCGGCATGGGCGCGATTGCTGTCGACCCGCGCTATCACCCTTATGGAAGCCTCGTCTGGCTGGAGACCACGCTGCCGACGAAAGCTGGGGATTATCGGGGTCAGCAGACGGGTGTTCTCGTCGCCGCGCAAGATACGGGCAGCGCCATTAAAGGCCCGTTGCGCGCAGATTTATTCTTTGGCTCAGGCGATGACGCTGGCGAGCGGGCGGGCGTACAGAAACACCGCGCGAAATGGACCTTATTCCTACCCATCTTTGTCGATAGCCCATTTACCTCATGACAGAGCGTCCGCTTAAACCCGGCGAGACGAAAATATGGCGGCACGTCTCTAAAACCGTTAGCCCGCGCCGCCGTTTCAAAGGCAAGGGCAGCGCCAAGCCGCTGCCGACACGTGAGGACTTTGCCAATATGCTGCGCATTCCCGCGCCGGAGCTATCAAAAGCCAAGCCCCTGCCGCAGAGCCTCGATGTCAATCAGGATAAGCGCGTGCGCAGGGGCCGTGTCGAGATTGATGCGAAAATCGATTTGCATGATATGACGCAAATGGACGCCAAGCCCGCGCTGCACCGCGCGATTATTCGCGCGTCAAATCGCAATAAGTTTTGTCTTTTGGTTGTGACAGGAAAAGGTCTGCGCGGAGATGGCGTCTTGCGCCGCAATTTTCCGATTTGGATAGCGGACCCAGCTGTGCGGCCGTTAATTGCGAGTTACGCGCCCGCCCATATAAAACATGGGGGCTCGGGCGCGTGGTATGTATTTTTAAAGCGCTAGGTATTTTATAATTGGAGCCCTAAAGGTTCGCCCCGCCCCAAAGTTTTGAATAGGCTTCACAATGGATCAAGATTGAGCCGTATTGTGACAAATCAATATGGCTCGGAATGACATAGTCCTGTGAGCCTTTGTTAGAACGTAAGACGCTTAATTTCACAGCGCCTTGTGTTGCGGTTTTACCCGTCACATCGCCAACAGATTTAGGCGAGAGGAAGAGTTTCAAATCGGGTCCATTTTTAGTTTTGAAATTATCAGAGAAACGCAAGATGGTTTGTCCATTTTCTTTGACGATGGCCCAGTCACCATTGATTCTGAAGCTCGTTTTTTCAAAACTGCCTGAAGTGGCAGTGGCGGAAGCCGCGGCGACGGGACCTGCCGCATAGGCAAGGCTCACAGTGCTGAGAGTGCCTGCGGACATCGCAAAGCCAATCAAAGCCGCTTTAAATATAGTTTTCATTTTATTCTCTTTTCAGAACTATTAAAAGTTAGGCTGCCGAACCAAGGTTTTGGGGGAGGGAGGAAGTCCTCAGCTCGGCAGTCTTGAACCCTAAATACACGGCGGCGCTAATGCTTCAATTAACATGATATCACAAGACCGAGACCTCATGTGAAGACAGCGTTAGAGGATAAATTTACTGAGATCTTGGTCCTGCGCCAATTTGCCGACGTGCTCGCTCACATAGGCCGCATCAATGGTAAAAGTCTGTCCGCTCTTATCTGACGCCGTAAAGCTAATCTCATCAAGCAGGCGTTCCATCACCGTATGTAGACGCCGCGCGCCAATGTTTTCAACGCTCGCATTCACCTCCGCTGAGAGCTTCGCAATTTCCGCAATGCCGTCTTTTGTGAAATCAAGCGTCACGTCTTCCGTGGCCATGAGCGCCGTATATTGGCGGATGAGACTGGCTTCGGGTTCTGTGAGGATACGGACGAAATCCGCCTCGGTCAAAGCGCGTAATTCGACGCGGATAGGCAAGCGGCCTTGTAGTTCTGGTAATAAGTCCGAAGGCTTGGCGACATGAAAGGCCCCGCTGGCGATAAAGAGAATATGGTCTGTTTTCACAGGGCCATATTTTGTCGAGACGGTCGTGCCTTCAATTAAGGGCAAGAGGTCGCGCTGCACACCTTCGCGGGACACATCGCCGCCGCGCGCATCAGAGCGCGTCGTGATTTTATCGATCTCGTCGAGAAAGACGATACCATCTTGTTCGGCGCGGGAAACGGCGTCGCGTTTAATCGCATCTTCATCGAGTAATTTATCAGCTTCCTCCGACAGCAGCGGGCCATGCGCGTCGCCAATGCGGAGCTTGACGGTTTTTGTCTTGCCCCCTTTGCCGAACATGGCCGACAGGTCCATCATACCCATGGAGGAGCCGGGTTGTCCCGGAATTTGAAAGCCTTGGAAGGGCGAGCTATTATCCGTTAGCTCTAATTCAACTTCTTTGTCGTCCAGCTCTCCAGAGAGTAACTTCTGGCGGAATTTTTCGCGGGTCGTGTCCGACGCGCTCGTCCCGACAAGGGCCTCGATGATGCGGTTCTCGGCGGCTTCTTCGGCTTGGGTTTGGACCTGTCCGCGCTTTTCTTCGCGCAATAGGGAAATAGAGGCTTCGACCAAGTCGCGTACAATTTGTTCAACATCGCGGCCAACATAGCCGACCTCTGTAAATTTCGTTGCCTCAATCTTTATGAAAGGCGCTTGGGCGAGCTTGGCAAGGCGGCGCGAAATTTCGGTTTTGCCCACGCCCGTTGGCCCAATCATCAATATATTTTTTGGCGTGACTTCATCTCGTAAATCTGCGGGAACGCGGCGGCGACGCCAGCGATTTCGCAAGGCAATCGCAACCGCGCGCTTCGCATCGCCCTGCGCCACAATATGACGGTTCAGCTCTGAGACAATTTCGCGGGGGGTCAAAGTATTATCAGTCATAGGGATTAAATGGGTGGCCTATGCGAATGGGTCAAGACACAGGCATGATGCAGACATGCGAAAACCCTTACTGCTGAGTTGAAACTTTTGTTTCAACAGAAACAGCCAACTCTTTTTTAAACGGGACAGCCCGCGTGGTCAGCACCCGCGACGGAGTACCGAAAAGAAAAAGTGTTTTACGCAAGAGCTGTGATATTTGGATGTAATCCAAATACACGA
>CAZNXP010000147.1:0-5579 GCA_964576955.1 uncultured Algimonas sp. | reverse complement strand
ATCTGAAAGACGTCAAAGACCAACCGAAATTCCTGATGCAAGCCCTTGCCTATCACGAAGGCATTCCGGGTCATCATATGCAAATTGCCATCGCCCAAGAGCTAGAAGGATTACCCAAATTTCGGACACTTGGCGGCCATACCGCTTTCACCGAAGGCTGGGCGCTTTACTCTGAAGCTCTCCCCAAAGAGATTGGATTATATACGGACCCTTATAAGGAATTTGGGCAGCTCGGAATGGAGATTTTCCGCGCGGCGCGACTTGTTGTCGACACAGGTATTCATTCGAAAAAATGGGACCGCGAAAAAGCTGTGCAATATTATCTCGATAATATCCCAAATCCCGAAGGCGACGTGCGCGCAGAAATCGACCGCTATATCGTGTGGCCGGGTCAGGCCACGGCCTATATGATTGGAAAATTGAAGATCGAAGAGCTGCGCGCTAAAGCCGAAGCCAAACTCGGCGAGACATTTGACATCAGGCAATTCCATGACACAATCATTGCCAATGGATCTGTCCCGCTCAGCATCCTCGAAGAATTAGTAGATGACTATATCGCCAACGCCAAACCGGAGACGAATTAATGCGCACTCTCGCCCCTCACACCCTGATACTCGCCGCTATATTATCTCTGGGAGCTTGCGCTCCCGCAGCAGACGCGCCCACACCAAAATCTGAAGCGGCAGCGGAGATAGTTAAATCTGAACCCGCAACGAAATCAGCCCAATCAGAAAATGAGCGTTTGGACGCTTGGTTCGAAGCCAATTACAAAGCAACCATCCGCGCCTATCCGCAAACCTTGACGTCTCGGGGAATTGATGAGCGGCAGGATGAATGGAATGATCCCTCACGTTCTTTCAGATTAGAGCAATTAGAGAAAAGCCGCGAAGCGCTTGCAGAGATGCGCGCAAATTTTGATTTCAACGCCTTAGATGAAGATCATCAACTGTCTTTCCGCCTATTTGAGAAAAACGTGGAAGATAGTTTGTCTCGGCGCAAATTTTGGGATCACAATTATACCTATTCGCAAATGCGAGGCGCGCATTCTTCACTGCCAACATTTCTGCTGAATAATCACAAGATTAAAGATGTTGAAGACGCCGAAAATTATCTCACGCGGCTGGAAACGATGGATGATGTGCTGGACCAACATACCAAACAAGCCAGATCTAAATTCAGAAAAGGCATTGCGCCGCCGAAATTTGTCTATGATTTTGTGATTGAGAGTTCACGCAATGTTATGTCTGGAAACCCTGTCGATGAAGATAGCGACGAGTTAAATTTGCTCCTTGAGGATTTCCGCAAAAAGGTATCGAAATTAAAGATTGAAGATGATGTGCGCGCCGTACTTTATGAGCGCGCAATCGCAGCCATCCAAAATGATGTCGCCCCTGCCTATGAGCGCATCATAGCAGAAATGGAGCGCCAAAAGGCCGCCGCCTCTACCGATGACGGCGCGTGGAAACTCCCCGATGGAGAGGCTTATTACGCCTCCCGCTTACAGGAAATGACGACGACAGATATGAGTGCCAGCGCTATTCATAATCTCGGCTTGTCAGAAGTTGATCGTATCCATTCCGAGATGCGCGAGATTATGAAAAAAGTCGAATTTGACGGCACGCTACAAGAGTTCTTTGAGTTCACCCGTACCGACAAACAATTCTTCAAACCAGAAACCCAAGCCGGACGTGACGCCTATCTAAAAGAGGCCACAAAATTCATTGATGATATGAAAGTCCGCCTGCCGGAAGTATTCAATAAAAAGCCTAAAGCCGATTTAGACGTGCGGGCCGTCGAAGCCTTCCGCGAAAAAGCGGCTGGCAAAGCCTTTTATAACCGCCCGGCGCCTGACGGGTCGCGCCCCGGTATTTATTACGCCAATCTTTACCGCATGGACGCGATGCCCGTCTATCAAATGGAAGCCCTCGCCTATCACGAAGGCATTCCGGGACATCATATGCAGCTCTCTATCAGCCAAGAGTTAGAAGGCATTCCGGCATTCCGGAAATATGGCCGCTTTACCGCCTATTCAGAAGGTTGGGGGCTGTACTCCGAGTTTCTTCCCAAAGAGATGGGACTTTATGCCGATCCTTATTCAGACTTTGGGCGGCTAGCTATGGAACTTTGGCGCGCGGCGCGTCTTGTGGTCGACACAGGTCTACATGATAAAAAATGGACCCGCGAAGAGGCCACGCAATATCTCATGACGAATACGCCGAACCCAGAAAGCGACTGCCTAAAAGCCATTGAGCGCTATATCGTTATGCCGGGTCAAGCGACTGCCTATAAAATCGGCATGAATAAGATTGTGGAATTGCGCGAGGCGGCCAAAAAGAAACTTGGCGATAATTTCGATATTCGTGATTTCCACGATGCCATCCTTGCAACAGGTCCCGTCCCGCTCGATATTATGGAAGAACAAGTCGACGCCTATGTCGCCACCATGCAAAGCGGCAGCTATAAGCCAGACCGCTTATAAGGGAGTTGGCGGGTTAGCCCGCTGACAAACGCTCGCTTCTTTCGTGCATTTCTTGCGCTTCCAAAGATTTTTTAGCGATGGGGCGAGCGTCTAAACGCTTGATGCGAATGGGGTCGCCTGTCTCCTCGCAATAGCCATATGTGCCATCTTCAATGCGCTTTAGCGCCTTATCGATTTGGTTTGTCAGCTTGCGCAAACGGTCCTTTGTCCGCAATTCCATGCGGCGGTCCGCATTGGCGGCAGCTGTATCGGCGGGGTCAGGGTGAGAGACGCTTTCGCCTTTCAAATATTCAACTGTATTGCGCGTTTCCTCTGCAATCTCGGCTTTCCACGCTAGGAGCTTTTGACGAAAATATTCCTTCTGTTTCGCATTCATGAATTTTTCGTCTTCCGAAGGCACATAGCCCTTCGGTAATTTGACAGGTTTCTTGGCTTTCTTAGTCATAAGGTCCCCGTTAATAATGCGCCCAAATTCCCGTCATATTCGAGTAGACTCGATATGCACCCCATTCGAGGGCCTGATAACGACGGCAATTGAGTCTCACAAGTTAAGATGTCAGATATTGCCTGAGTTCACTTAAATGTGTTTAGCAGCCATACCTTGCCCTCTGAGCTGCATCGCATATTAAGGCAGCGACTAAATAAGGATTTCATGATGGCCAAATTTGAAGGCACAGACAATTACGTCGCAACTAAGGATCTTAAGATGGCGGTAAATGCCGCGATTACATTGGAGCGGCCGCTACTGATTAAGGGGGAGCCTGGCACAGGGAAAACCGTGCTCGCACATGAAATTGCCAAAAGCCTCGGCGTGCCGCTCATTGAATGGAATATCAAATCGACGACAAAAGCCCAGCAAGGTCTCTATGAATATGACGCTGTTGCGCGCCTGCGGGATTCTCAACTTGGCGATGACCGCGTTCACGATATCAAAAACTACATCAATAAGGGCAAAGTCTGGGAGGCGTTTGAGTCGGATGTTCGCCCTATCCTCCTCATCGACGAAATTGACAAAGCCGATATCGAGTTTCCAAACGACCTCTTGCATGAGCTCGATAAGATGAGCTTCTCTGTTTATGAAACGGGCGAGACAATTACGGCCAAGCAGCGCCCGATTATCATCATCACCTCTAATAATGAGAAAGACCTGCCCGATGCGTTTCTGCGCCGCTGTTTCTTCCACTACATCCAATTCCCGGATGAGGACACAATGGCGGATATCGTCAAGGTCCATTTCCCTGATCTCAAACAGCGTATGCTCTCCGCTGCGCTCAAGCGTTTCTTCGAAGTGCGCGCTATGCCGGGCCTCAAGAAAAAGCCGAGCACATCGGAATTACTCGATTGGCTGAAACTCTTGCTCGTTGAAGATATTGACCCGGAAATAATTAAAGAAGCCGACCCGAAAAAGATGATACCACCGCTTCACGGCGCGCTGCTCAAAAACGAGCAAGACGTGCATCTGTTTGAGCGTTTGGCCTTCCTCACGCGCCGGGAGAGTTAACGCCGCCCGTGACCATTCGCCCGCCTAAATCTTTGACGAACCATCCCGCTTTGGGGTCAAAACGCCCGACGGGAATGGATGTCTTAGAAGCGGAAATGATGGGCGAACAGGCTTCCATGCTTGGCCTATCAGCGAAAAAAATGGAACGGGCGTTGGACGAGTTTTCAAAGAGCAATGGCGACCCCCGCCGCACACAAATGGCCGCAGATGCGGTCCAAGCTTTTTTCATCCAAAGAGAAATGGTGGGGTTAGATAACCACGACTATGTCATTGAATTTTATAATATTCCGAGCGCCGTTTTAGCGCGCGTTGGCGCGATTGATAAAACGGATTAATTATCCGGATCGCCATCGGCGAAGCTCCAGACATCTGGAACCTCGCCTAATTCTTTTTCGTAATAGGCCTGAAACCCCGGCATTTTGACCTGATTGAGAAAGGCCGAATAGGCCATATAGCTGACGAGGAATCGTAGATCGCTCGCCCAAGGCGGCATGAATTTCGGCGGCTCAATACGGTTTTGACTCGCCAGTTGTGATAAGGCGGGAATATCTTCAAGGTCGAGCTTCCCGACAAATAGGACGCGTATCAAATCTGCGCGCTGTAATTTCACGGCGGTCCGAATGAAATTATGCACCCGCAAGAGGCCATTTAAATAGACCATATCTTTGGTGAAAGGCGCCCCGCCCGACATAACGCCGCCGCGAAAAATACGGCGCGTATTTTCATAGGCTTGTTCTCGGCCCACATTGCGCGCCTCATAGAAATCATAGACTTCTTTGAAATCCGCGCCATCTATCGCCATTTGAATAGCCATAACGCGGCCAGACAGACGGCGGAAACGGCGCGGGTCCATATTCCCCGTAATGACTTCGGCAAAGACCGCTAGCCCTTCTTGGATTTCCGTAGTGCCGGGATGACCATGGCGCAATATGGGGAAGTCCTTTTGAATTTTTCCATTCAGCCCCGTCGCCGCATGTACAAGGGCTTCATGATGTAACAGCTGATCAATATCGCGGTCTGTAAAGCGGGCATCGGCGCGAATACGAATGCGTTTCGAGGTGGCTGCGGCTTTGGCGGACACCTCCTCAGAGACAATCACCGCAGGCGCCTCATCTCCAAAAAAAGGCTCAAGTCTTTCCACTAGCGCGGCTGCAAAATCCTTTGCATCCAAATCTTGCTCAAACCCTTCCACAACGAGCTGGTCAAAATCCATCCCGTCTAATGTCGAGTCCATATGCCGCGCCAAATCCAACACCTTTGTTTCGCGGTCCAGCATGAGCTTGGTCGGGCAGCCATAAAGCGCCGAAGAATGCTGATAAAACTCCGCCGTGTCCCGCGTGTCCATCATATTGGCGGTCGTTTCCAAATCAGAACTCGTCCGCTCCAGCCACCGCATAACAACATGATCACCGTCAATATGCTGACGCGCCGCCCCAATGGCCTCCCTCGCCGCAGATGTATCAACAGATGGGTAGTCAGGCTTCGGCAAGGTCCCGCGCTTCAAAAACGCATCCCGCATTGCGTTATCCCAATTCAGCGAGGTTAAAACCCGCATTCCGCCTGCGGCTATGCTGAGGGCATGAGCCGCTTTTTTCGCAG